>JAFAVZ010000085.1 GCA_019242175.1 Acidobacteriota bacterium | reverse complement strand
CGTGGTCGTACACACGCTCGACCTGGGATTGCTCCAAGCCGGCGCGGGGGTCAAAGGCGAGTTTGAGAATCGGCTCAAAGCGGTGATCGCTGAGGTCAAGGCCTCGCCCCAGCCGGTCATTCTCTTTATCGATGAAGCGCACACGATGATCGGGGCCGGCGGCGCCGCCGGTCAGAACGATGCGGCCAACCTGCTCAAGCCGGCGCTCGCGCGCGGCGAGCTGCGCACGATGGCGGCGACGACCTGGAGCGAATACAAGAAGTACTTCGAGAAGGACCCGGCCCTGTCTCGCCGCTTCCAGCTCGTGAAGGTCGAGGAGCCGACGGAAGAGGTGTGCATGCAGATGCTGCGCGGTCTGCTGCCGTCGCTCGAGAAGCACCACAACGTTCGCATCGTTGACAGCGGCCTCGAGGCAGCCGTGCGCCTGTCGCATCGCTACCTGCCGGATCGTCAGCTGCCGGACAAGGCGGTGAGCGTGCTGGATACGACGTGCGCCCGGCTCGCGCTCGACCAGAGCGCCACGCCGTCGGCACTGGAGGCGGTCACCCGGCGCATCGAAGACCTCGACGTACAGAAACGCGTGCTCGAGCGTGAAGTGGCGGTCGGCGCCAACCATGGTGACCGGCTCCAATCGATCGCCGACGAGCGTGCGCAGCGCGAGGATGAACTCAATCAGCTCACCGACCGGTGGAAGAAGGAGAGCGGCCTCGTTTCACAGATTCGCGAGCTGCGGCAGCAGCTCGAGCAGCATCACTCAGGGGAGAAGTCCGCATCGAACGCCGCCGATCTGAAGGCGAAGCTGTCGTCGCTGGACAACGAGCTGGAGACGCTGCAGGGCCAGAAGCCGCTCATTCGCGTGGTGGTCGACGCCGGCATCGTGGGTGAGGTCATCTCGGGCTGGACCGGCATTCCCGTCGGCAAGATGCTGCGCGACGAGATGGGCATGGTCCTCGAGATGGAGAAGCACCTCGGCGCGCGCGTGATCGGCCAGGACGTGGCGCTCGAGTCGATCAGCCGCCGAGTGCGCACGTCGCGCGCCGGCATCGAGGATCCGCAGAAGCCGAAGGGCGTGTTCATGCTCGTCGGACCATCGGGCGTCGGCAAGACCGAGACGGCGCTCGCGCTGTCGGATCTTCTCTACGGTGGTGAGCAGAACCTCATCACCATCAACATGTCGGAATTCCAGGAAGCGCACACCGTCTCGACGCTCAAGGGCTCGCCGCCCGGATACGTCGGCTATGGCGAGGGTGGCGTGTTGACCGAAGCCGTGCGACGCCGGCCGTATTCCGTCGTGCTGCTGGACGAAGTCGAGAAGGCGCACCCGGACGTGCTGGAGCTGTTCTTCCAGGTCTTCGACAAGGGACGGATGGAGGACGGCGAAGGCCGGGAGATCGACTTCAAGAACACCGTCATCATCCTCACGACGAACGCCGGCACCGACACGATCATGACGCTCACGGCGGATCCGGAGACGATGCCGTCCCACGAGGGCCTCGTGAAGGCGCTCAAGCCGGAGCTGGACAAGGTGTTCAAGCCCGCGTTCCTGGGGCGCATGGTGATCATCCCGTACTTCCCGGTGCGCGACGAAAACCTCAAGCAGATCGTGCGTCTGAAAATCAACAAGATCCGCCGTCGCATCGCCGAGACGCACAAGGTGAAGCTGACGTACGGCGAGGATGTGGTGGACGCCGTGGCGGCGCGCTGCACCGAGGTGGAGAGCGGCGCGCGCAACGTGGACAACATCCTGAGCAATACGATGTTGCCGGAGCTGTCGCGGGCGCTGTTGTCGAAGATGGCCGAGGGCGGCGGCATCGGGACGATCACGATCGGTGTGGGCGCGGACGGCAACCTGACCTACGACATCGCCGACGCCGAGGCGAAAAAGGGTGGGGTTTCGGCGGCCGATGCGGTGCTGGGGTCGTCATTGAATGAGGAGCAGCCGGCGCCGGCTCTGTAGGGCGGACAAAGCGGAACAGCCTTACCGCGGAGGTCCGCGGAGGCGCGGAGGAGACCAGGAAAGGGCTTTCAAGAAGCCTGTTGATTGATCTTTTTGCGCAGTCCTCCGCGTCTCTGCGGACCTCCGCGGTGAAGCTTTCGAGGATTTTTTCGCACGAAAAAAGGCGCGCTGTAACCCAGCTCGCTGCGCGACCGACGCCGTCCAACGCATCTTGTCGTAGAACTTCGCTCTAATTGGAGGGCGCGATGGCCGCCGCCTTTACACAGACTGGGAAGCCGATGTCGGTGACCACGCCGTTGGGCGCCGACGTCCTGCTGCTGGAAGCGCTTTCCGGCTACGAAGCCGTATCGGAGCCGTTCGAGCTCACGCTCGA
>JAFAVZ010000366.1 GCA_019242175.1 Acidobacteriota bacterium | reverse complement strand
CTCGTCGTGGCCGAGGACGTCGAGGGCGAGGCTCTGGCCACGCTCATCGTGAACAAGCTGCGCGGCACCTTCACAGCCGTCGCCGTCAAGGCGCCGGGCTTCGGTGACCGCCGCAAGGCAATGCTCGAGGACCGGGAGGAGGTCCTTCATCGAGGAGATCTTCTTCTCGTAGATGAGGATCTTGGCGTTCTCGAGAACGACTTCCATCCGCTCCGGATCGGTGACGAAGTACGGCGAGAGGTAGCCGCGGTCGAACTGCATGCCTTCGACGACCTCGAGGATCGTGTCGAGGCCGCGGGCCTCTTCGACGGTGATGACGCCGTCTTTGCCGACCTTGGCCATCGCCTCGGCGATGATCTGGCCGATCTCTTCATCGTTGTTAGCCGAGATCATGCCGACGTGGGCGATGTCTTTGCCCTCGACCGGCTTGGCCAGCTGCTTGTCGATGAACTCGATGGCGGCGCGCACGGCGCCTTCGATGCCGCGCTTCACTTCCATCGGGTTCGCGCCGGCGGTGACGTTCTTGATGCCCTCGCGATAGATCGCCTGGGCCAGAACGGTGGCCGTCGTGGTGCCGTCGCCGGCGATGTCGGAAGTCTTGGAGGCGACTTCGCGGACCATCTGCGCGCCGGCGTTCTCGAGCTCGTCCTTCAGCTCGATCTCTTTGGCGACCGTGACGCCGTCCTTGGTGATGGTGGGGGAACCGAACTTCTTCTCGATGACCACATTGCGGCCTTTGGGACCGAGCGTGACCTTCACGGCGTCGGCGAGCTTGTTGACGCCCTTGAGGATCGACTGGCGAGCCTCTTCACCGTACGTGACTCTCTTTGCCATTGGTGTGTCTCCTTCTTAGCCTTCGACGATGGCGAGGATTTCGTCTTCGCGCAGGATGGTGTACTCGACGTCTTCGATCTTGATGTCGGTGCCGGAGTACTTGCCGATGAGGACCGTGTCGCCCTTCTTGACGTCGAGCTTGGTGCGCTCACCCTTGTCGTTGAACTTCCCTTCGCCGACGGCGACGACTTCCGCCTCCTGCGGCTTTTCCTTCGCGGTGTCGGGGATGATGATCCCGCCGCGGACCTGCTCCTTTGCTTCCTTGCGCCGCACGACGATGCGGTCGTAGAGCGGGCGAAGCTTCAAATCAGTGGCCATTGGAACTTGCTCCTTTCGTTGCGTTTGTGAGGTTTGTCGCGGCGGACGCCGCGAAGCTTGCTATCTGAGTTGTTAGCACTCAAGCATGTCGAGTGCTAACAATATTCCGCCGCGATTTGGGATGTCAAGACGTCGGTGGAAACGTAGGGCCGGCTCTCCCGCCACCCTAGATTCGACATTGGGCCGGCTGGAGAGGCGGCCCTACATTGGCTAGAGGATCAGGAGCGCGACGCCGGTCGCGATCGCGCCGCCGAGCATCGAGCCGGCGACGATGTCCGTCACGTAGTGGTGGCCGAGGGCTACGCGGGACCAGCTCATGAGGAGGAGGCCGGCGATGACGATCGGTGCGGTGGCGGCGGAGGCGACGAAGAGGATGGGGACGCCGAACGCCGCGGCGGTCATGGCGTGGCCGCTGGGGCAGGAGTAGTGGTCGAGCGGCTGGAGCGGGTCGCGGAGATGCGGGGCGAAATGGCAGGGGCGGTGGCGGGCGAAGGCGCGCTTGAGCGCGGGGTAGATCGTGAAGGCGATACCGATGCTGATGCCGGCCGCCGCGATGGTGCGGATCGTGGCCGCGGACCAGGTGAGGAGCAGGGCCATCGCGGCGATCGGGTAGAGCCAACCGTTGCCAAGCTTCGTGACCAGGCGCGCGAACGGCGTGAGCTTCCACCGCCGCGCAAACCCCACCGCCCGTTCCACGAGGACGACTTCTGACTCATCGAGCCGCTCGAAGAACCCCCCGGCCGCCTGTGCGACTTCTGTTCGCGTGAAGTACATGCATCAACGTAACAACCGCCGCCCGTCGCCCCAGCGCGCCTGGCGTCAAATCTCGGTGCAGAGGGGGTAAGGATGTGGCGCCGCCGTTCAATCGAATGCCGAACGGGTATTGCGGGCGATGGCCGACGTCAGCTCACCGGGGAAGGTCGTCCAACTCGGGTTTCCGCCGAACAGGATCGACCTCATTACCTCCATCGACGGGGTCTCCTTCGACGACGCCTGGCGCGGCCGCGTTCCCGGGATGCCCGATGGCCAGCCGGCTTTCTCCATCGGGCGCGACGAGCTCCTGCGCAACAAGGAAGCCTCGGGCCGGCCGCAGGATCGGGCCGATCTCGCCCTTCTTCGCCCGGGTTGGCTGGTAGGGTTTGTCTTCAAGTACGCCGGATCGACTTAGTTATTGTCGACATTGCCCGCCCGAACCCCTCATAATCACGATTCCAAAATCGGGAAGTTGGTGGAGGCGGGATGTCGAGACGTACCCAATCGAAGAGAACGCTCGATGTCCTGGGCGCCAGCGGTGGCAGCAAAAAGTCGAAGAAAGCGCTGACGGCGTTTGCGGCCGGCGCGGCCTCGCTCACGGCGGTCGGGGCGCAGGCCGCGACGATCACCGTCAACTCGCTCGCGGACAACACCACGGCGGGCGACGCGCAGTGCACGGTGCGCGAGGCGTTGGCGAACGCGAACTCCAACTCCGACACGACCGGCGGCGATTGCGTCGCGGGCAGCGGCGCGGACACCATCAACCTCACAGCGCTCGCCGGCACGATCACGCTGGGCGGCACGCAGCTGCCGATCTCCGACTCGACCACGATCACGGGGCCGGGCGCCGCGACGCTCACCATCGACGGTGCCACGACCTCCCGGATCTTCTACATCTACAACAACGCCGCGACGCTCACTGTCACGATCAGCGGCCTGACGGCGACCCGGGGCCGCGCCTCGAACGGTGGCGGCATCGTCTCGAAGGGGGAGATCGTCTCCCTGAATAACGTAACGATCTCCAGCAGCACCGGCACGAGCGCCGGCGGCGGCGTTGCCAACATCGGCGGCTCCCTGACGATTCAGTCGAGCACGATCAGCGGCAACACGGCGCAGTCCACTAACGGCGGCGGCGGCATCTACAACGTCGGCGGCGCGCTGACCGTCAACAACTCGATCATCACGTCGAACACTTCCTCGTCGCTGGTGTCGCGCGCCGGCGCCATCGCCATCCTCTCCACGACCCAGCCGACCCTCATCACGAATACTCAGATCACGAACAACACCACGCCCGGAAAGGGCGCGGCGATGGGCGTGAAGACCAACGCTGCCGGCGGAACGCTCACCATCGATCACAGCGTGATCACCGGCAACACCGCCACGGGGCGAGGCGGCGCGTTTTTCCTCTACCGCACGGGCGGAGCCATCACGCTGTCGAACGATCAGATCAGCAACAACACCACGAACAATCGCGGCGGCGGCCTTTTTCTCTACAACATCACGGCGAACATCACGATCAGCGACACCACCATCTCCGGGAACACGGCGCCCACGCCTGCCGGCAATGGCGGCGGCATTTTCTTTTATCGATCTGCCGCGGGCACGACGGTGCTGGTCCAGCGCAGCACGATCAGCGGCAACACGGTGGCCCGGGCTGGCGGCGGCATCTTCTTCTACAAGGGCAGCGGCGTGTTGCGCGTCGAGAATTCGACGATCGCCAACAACACTTCCGGTACGACCGGCGGCGGCATCTTCGACCGCGGACCTTTCGGCGGAACGGCTGCGCTGCAGATCGAGGAGTCGACGATCACCGGCAACAGCGCCGCGACCTCGGGCGGCAATCTCTCCATCGGCGCCGTGCCGACGACGATCAACAATACCGTCATCGCGAACGGAACCGCGCCTACCGGGCCCGATGCCGCCACCGGCGGCTCGAACGTCACGATGAACTACTCGCTGCTGGAGAACACTTCCGGCGCGACGTTCGCCGGCTCGGGCAACATCACCGGCGTCGATCCGAACCTCGGCCCGTTGCAGGACAACGGCGGTCCGACCTTCACGGAGCGTCCCGGTCCGGGCAGCCCGCTTCTCGACGCGGGCGATCCGGCGTTCGTGCCGCCGCCGGCCACGGATCAGCGCGGATTGGCCCGCGTTTACAACGGTCGCATCGACATCGGCTCGCTGGAACAGGGAGCGCAGAGCACGTTCTCTCTTGCCGCCGCCGGCACGACCGTCTCCGAGGGTGGCGGATCGGTCACGGTGACGGTGAATCGCAGCAGCGGCGAAGGCACGGCCAGTGTCAACTACTCGACTTCCAACGGCACGGCACAGGCAGGCAGCGACTACACCGCGACCTCCGGCACGCTGACGTGGGCCGCGGGCGATTTCACGCCGAAGACGATCACGATTCCGATCCTCGAGGACACGATCGACGAGCCGAACGAGACGTTCGCTCTGAACCTCTCGTCGCCGAGCAACGCGACACTCACCTCGCCGTCGACCGAGACGATCACGATCACGGACAACGACCCGACGCCGGTCCTGTCCATCTCTGGCGTCTCGCAGGCCGAGGGGAACAGCGGCAGCACGACGTTCAACTTCACGGTCAGCCTGTCGAATCCTTCGTCGCAGACGATCACCGTGAACTACGCCACGAGCAACGGTACGGCGATCGCCGGCAGCGACTACACGGCGACGAGCGGAACGCTCTCGATCCCGGCCGGCACCACCGTCGTCACGATTCCGGTCTCCGTTCTCGGCGACACCGTGAACGAGGCGAACGAGACGTTCAGTGTGACGCTCTCCTCGCCGACGAACGCCACGATCGGCACCGCGTCCGCGATCGGGACGATCGTCAACGACGACGCGCAGCCGACGCTCTCCATCGGCAACGTCTCGCAGAATGAAGGCAACAGCGGCACGACCAGCTTCACGTTCCCGGTCACGCTTTCCGCGGCGAGCGGACAGACGGTGACGGTGAATTACGCGACGGCGGCCGGAACGGCGACGTCCGGCACCGACTTCACGCCGGCGAGCGGCACGCTCACGTTCGCGCCGGGCGTCACGACGCAGAACGTCACGGTGCAGGTCACCGGCGACACGGTGAACGAGGCGAACGAGACGTTCACCGTCAATCTCTCCACGCCGACCAACGCCACGATTGCGACTGGCACCGGCACGGGCACGATCGTCAACGACGATGCGCAGCCGACGCTCTCCATCGCCGGCGTCTCGCAGGCCGAAGGAAACAGCAGCACGACGGCGTTCACGTTCGCGGTCACGCTTTCGGCGGCCAGCGAGCAGACGGTGACCGTCAACTACGCGACCTCAGACGGCTCGGCCACGGCGGGCAGCGACTACACGGCCACGAGCGGAACGCTCACGTTCGCGCCGGGCGTCACGTCGCAGAACGTGACGGTGCTGGTGAACGGCGACACGACGAAGGAGCCGAACGAGACGTTCCAGGTCACGCTCACTTCGCCGAGCAATGCCACGATCGCGACGGCCACCGCGACCGGCACGATCGTCGACGACGACACCGCGCCGACGCTTTCCATCGGCAACGTCACGCTGGCCGAAGGGAACAGCGGGACGACGACGTTCAGCTTCCCCGTGACGCTCTCCGCACCGAGCGGCCAGACCGTCACCGTCAACTATGCGACGGCGAACGGTACGGCGGTCGCGGGCAGCGACTACGGCGCGACGAGCGGCACGCTCACGTTCGCGCCCGGTGTGACTTCGCAGGTCGTGAACGTGCCGGTCACGGGCGACACGACGAACGAGGCCGACGAGACGTTCACCGTCACGTTGACGGCCCCGACGAATGCGACGATCGCAACGGCGACCGGCACGGGAACGATCGTCAACGACGACGGCGCGCCGGTCCTCTCGATCGCGGACGCTTCGCAGGCGGAGGGCAACAGCGGCATGTCGCCGATGGTGTTCACGGTGATGCTGTCGACGCCGAGCGAGCAGACGGTCACCGTCAACTACGCGACGTCCGACGGCACCGCGAACGCGGGCAGCGACTACACCGCCACCACCGGCACCGTGACGTTCGCGCCCGGCGTGACCGTGCAGACGATCAGCGTGCCGATCATCGGCGACACGACGAACGAGCCAAACGAGACGTTCACCGTCACGCTCAGCGGCGCGACGAACGCGGCGATCGGCGACGGCAGCGCGACCGGCACGATCACGAACGACGACTCCGGCCCGACGGTCTCCATCGCCGGCGTTTCGCAGGCGGAAGGCAACTCCGGCAGCACGAGCTTCAACTTCCCGGTCACGCTCTCCCAGGCAAGTGCGTTGCCGGTGACGGTGCAGTACTCGACCGCGAACGGCTCGGCGACCGCCGGCAGCGATTACGTGGCCACCAGCGGCACGATCGTCTTCAATCCGGGCGAGACGTCGAAGGTCGTGACCGTCGCGGTCACGGGCGACACGACGAGCGAGCCGAACGAGACGTTCCTCGTGACGCTCTCCTCGCCGACGAATGCGTCGCTCGGAACCGCGGTCGCCACCGGCACGATCGTCGACGACGACGCCGCCCCGGTGCTGACCATCGACAACGTCTCGCAGGCGGAAGGCAACAGCGGCACGACGCCTTTCACGTTCACGGTCAACCTCTCCGCGCCGAGCGGCCAGACGGTGACGGTGAGCTACGCGACGGCGAACGGCACGGCAGTCGCCGGCAGCGACTACGGCGCGACGAGCGGCACGCTCACGTTCGCGCCAGGCGTCACGTCGCAGACGGTGACCGTCCCGGTGACGGGCGACGTCACGAATGAAGCGAATGAAACGTTCACCGTCACGCTGTCCTCCGCGACGAATGCGGCGATCGCGACGGCGACCGGTACGGGCACGATCGTGAACGACGATGCCGTCCCGACGCTCTCGATCGCACCGGCTTCGCAGGCGGAAGGAAACAGCGGCCTCACGAACATGCCGTTCACGGTCACGCTGTCGGCGCCGAGCGAGCAGACGGTTACCGTCAACTACGCGACCGCAAACGGGACGGCGATCGCGGGCAGCGACTACACCGCGACGTCCGGCGTCCTCACGTTCTCGCCGGGCACGACCTCGCAGACGATCAACGTCCCGATCTCCGGCGACACGATCGCGGAACCGGATGAGACGTTCACCGTCAATCTCTCCGGCGCGAGCAACGCGACGATCTCGACGATCAGCGCGACCGGCACGATCGTCAATGACGACGCCGACCCGGTCGTCTCGATCGGCGACGTCTCGCAGGCCGAGGGGAGCTCCGGCACCACGGCGTTCACGTTCAACGTGACGCTCTCCGCGCCGAGCGAGAAGACGGTCACGGTGAGCTACACGACGAACAACGGAACCGCGACCGCCGGCAGCGATTACGTGGCGACGAGCGGCACGGTCACGTTCGCACCGGGCGTGACTTCGCAGAACGTCACCGTCGCGGTGACGGGCGACACGACGAGCGAGCCGAACGAAACGTTCACGGTCACGCTGTCGACGCCGATGAACGCAACGCTCGGAACTTCCGTCGGCACGGGAACGATCGTCGACGACGACAACGCGCCGGTGCTGACCATCGACGACGTCTCGCAGGCGGAAGGCAACAGCGGCACGACCGCCTTCACGTTCACGGTCAGCCTCTCGCAGCCGAGCGGCCAGACGGTGACGGTGAGCTACGCGACGGCGAACGGCACGGCCATCGCCGGCAGCGACTACGGCGCGACGAGCGGCACGCTCACGTTCGCGCCGGGCGTGATGTCGCAGACGGTGACCGTTCCGGTGACGGGCGACGTCACGAACGAGCCGAATGAGACGTTTACCGTCACGCTGTCCGCCGCGACGAATGCCGCCATCGCAACAGCGACCGGCACCGGCACGATCGTCAACGACGACGCGGTTCCGTCGGTATCGATCGCTCCGGCGTCGCAGGCGGAAGGCAACAGCGGCCTCACGAATATGCCGTTCACGATCGCGCTTTCGGCGCCGAGCGAGCAAACGGTCACCGTCAACTACGCGACGGCGAACGGCACGGCCATCGCGGGCAGCGACTACACCGCGACCTCCGGCGTCGTCACGTTCTCGCCGGGCACGACGTCGCAGACGATCAACGTGCCGATCTCCGGCGACACGGTGGCCGAGGCGAACGAGACGTTCAGCGTCAATCTCTCCACGCCGAGCAACGCGACGATCGCCACGGCGAGCGCGATCGGCACGATCGTCAACGACGACGCCGATCCGGTCGTCTCCATCGGCGACGTCTCGCAGGCGGAAGGCAACAGCGGCACGTCCGGCTTCACGTTCAACGTCACGCTGTCGGCTCCGAGCGAGAAGACGGTGACGGTGAGCTACGCGACGAGCAACGGCACCGCTACCGCGGGCAGCGATTACGTCGCGGCCACCGGCACGGTGACGTTCGCCCCGGGCGTGACGACGCAAACCGTCACAATCACGGTTCTCGGCGACACCGCGAACGAGCCGAACGAGACGTTCAACGTGACGCTGTCGTCGGCGGTGAACGCGACCATCGGTACCGCAGTCGGCACCGGGACGATCGTCGACGACGACGGCGCGCCGGTGCTCTCCATCGGCAACGTCTCGCTGGCCGAGGGGAACAGCGGGACGACGACGTTCCGCTTCCCGGTGACGCTCTCTTCGCCGAGCGGCCAGACGGTGACCGTCAGCTACGCGACGGCCAACGGTACGGCGATCGCCGGCAGCGACTACGGCGCGACGAGCGGCACGCTCACGTTCGCGCCGGGCGAGACGGAGAAGTTCGTCGACGTGCCGGTCACGGGCGATGTCGCGAATGAAGCCGACGAGACGTTCACCGTCACGTT
>JAFAVZ010000115.1 GCA_019242175.1 Acidobacteriota bacterium | reverse complement strand
CCGCGAGGACTGCGTCCACCGCTTCTGCGATCTCTTTGTTGGTCTTTTTCGACGGTCCATATTTCATGTTGACATTCTCCGAAGTCCCGACCGAGGGTCCCTCGGAATGGGGAGGATGTCAACGGGTGAAAATGGAGGGTTCGGGAGGACCGGATTCGCCTGGTGTCGCCTCACTTTTTCAGCGAGGCGAAGATCACCACGAGCACGATGATGAACATCACGAGCAGCGTGATCTTCAACCATGAATACGGCGCCGTGCCCGAGGCCTTGCCGGTCACGCCGTTCACGAGGAAGCGGTAGGGCTTGTTCCCGTATTCGTAGGCGCACACCCAGATCGGAAGCAACGCGTTCTTGTACGCCAGGGCGGAGAACGACGTGTCGACGTCCAGGTTGCGGTACGTGTCGCCGGGAATCTCGCGGACGCAAGCGGAGCGGACCTCGCCGCGCATCCGATCCTTCGCCGCCTCGAGCGCCTGAGGCAGATCGATCGCATTCTCCTCGGCCAAAAAGCCGGAGAGATAGCGCGGGTCGTACACGACGAGACCGTCGGTTGGAAACGGCTCGATCTCTTTCGCCAACGCCGGCGGGATGCCGTGCGAGGCGGGTACCGGAACGTCGTCGAAGAACATGTCGAGCCAGCCGGCCGCGTACTCCCAACGCGTGTGTTGCACCTGGCGCGACACGCGTTGGCCGTTCTCCGTGACCCATTCCGTCTCGTAGTAGTGATAGCCCGCTTCCGCCGTCCAGTGCGAGCTCGTCGCGGAATCGAACGTCCAGAAGGGGATGTACGCGCCGCGCATGTTCGTCACGCGCGACGTCGACTTCAGATTGCTCGGGCGGAACCACAGCCCCGAGACCCAGTTCTGAAACGACGCGACGGCGCCATCGCGATTCACCTTGAAAGGCAGCAGTCCCTCGGGCCGCACGATGTTCTGATTCGGCGGCGCTTCGACGACCGCCGCGGTGCCGCAGAACACGCACGCGCTGGCGGCGACATGCGGATCGAGCGTGGTGTGTGCGCCGCAGCGTTTGCAGGCGATGACCTTGCGCTCCGCGCCCCAGCCGAGGTCGCGGGGCGCGCGCAGGCCGGCTTCGACCGGCCTCTCCCGCACGCCTTCCTGCGTCTCGGGCGTGATCACCTTCACCGTGCCGCAGTACGGGCACTTCAGTGCCGAGGCGGACGGATCCCAACGGATGTCCGCGCCGCATCCTTCGCACGGAAACTTGCGGACTTTTGCGGCGGTGGGCGAGGCGGCTGCGTTTGCGCTGCTCATTTGTTGAAGGGCGGAGGCGGCGGAGGCGGCGTGTTGCCCGACTCGAGCTCCGGATATGTATTCACCGGCGCCCAGCCGTTCGCGCCGGGGCGCCAGGCGGGCGTCGAAGACTCGACCTGACCGTTGCGAAGCATCGTGCGCAGCGCGTCGTCCGTGTACGGCCCGTACGTCTTGCCGTCGATGGCCAGCGACCACCGGGCGGCGGAGGGAGCGGAGGGCGGCGGGGGAGGCGCGGCGCCAGACGGCGGCGGCGGAGGAGCAGCGGACGACGAAGCCTGCTGGTTGAAGGCGCCGCCCATCATGTTGCCGATCGCCACACCTGCGCCGAGTCCTGCGCCGGCGCCGGCGAGACCGCCGGGGTTGCCGGCCGCGATCTTGATCGAATCCGCAGCCTGCATCTGCGCATATTGATTGAGGTGATTGCCGAGTACGCCGAGGCGCGTGCGCTGGTCGATGGCGGCCTCGACTTCTTCCGGCAGCGAGACGTTCTCGATGAAGAACCGCGAGAGGTCGATGCCGTAGCCGGCGAAATCTGCGGCGAGCTTCTTCTTCGCGAGGTCCGACAGCTCGTCGTAATTCGACGCGAGGTCGAGCGCCGGGATCTTCGACTCCGCGAGCGCGTCGGAGAGGCGCGAGAGGATCGTCGAGCGGAGCTGGCCGAGGATGTCTTCCGTGGTCGTGAGGCCTTGCGTGCCGACGACGGTCTGGAAGAACGTCTTCGCGTCGCTCACGCGCATCGCGTACGTTCCGAACGCGCGGATGCGGATCATGCCGAACTCGGCGTCGCGCATCATCACCGGGTTCTGCGTGCCCCACTTGAGGTCGGTGAAGAGCTTCGTGTTGAAGAAGTAAACCTCCGCTTTGAACGGCGACTGGAAGCCGTACTTCCAGCCGCGCAGCGTGGTCAGGATCGGCATGTTCTGGGTCTGGAGCTCGTAACGGCCGGGCGTGAAGAGGTCGGCGGCCTTGCCTTCATTGATGAAGAGCGCGACCTGGTTCTCCCGGACGATCAGCTGTGCGCCCATCTTGATTTCCTGGTTGTAGACGGGGAAGCGGTAGACGAGCGTGTCGTTCGTCTGGTCCAGCCACTCGATGATCTCGATCCATTGGGAGCCAAACTGATTTTTCAGATTGTCGAAGAAACCCATACGGATGAGTTTAAACGAAATGCGGGCCCGGCCCGGCCGCGTTGGGGTCCCGCGTATGAAGAAACTGACGCTCGTTCTCTTCTTCGCGCTCTTCGCCGCCGCCGCCCTCCACGCCGGCGAGGGGATGTGGATGCCGCAGCAGGTCCCGCAGCTCGCCGACGAGCTGCGCAAGGCCGGGATGCAAATCGACCCGGCGCGCTTTGCCGACCTCACCGGCGACCCGATGGGCGCCGTCATCTCCCTCGGAGGCTGCACCGCCTCCTTCGTTTCTCCCGACGGCCTGGCGGTGACGAACCACCACTGCGCCGAGGGGTCGATCCAGTTCAATTCTTCGAAGGAGCATGACTACCTGACGAACGGCTTCCTCGCGAAAACGCGCGAGGAGGAGCTCCGCGCCGCGCCGACCGCGCGCATCTGGGTCACGACGAACATCGAAGACGTCACCGACCGCGTCACCGGCAAGTTGTCGGAGAAACTGTCGGACGTCGAGCGGGAGAAGGAGATCGAGCGGCGGCAGAAGGCGCTGGTCGATGAGACGGAGAAGCAGGGCGGCGTCAACGCCCGCGTCGCTTCGTTCTTCGAGGGCTCGCAGTACCTGCGCATCACGCAGATGGAGATCCGCGACGTGCGCCTCGTGTATGCGCCGGCGCAGGGCATCGGCGTGTTCGGCGGCGAGACCGATAACTGGATGTGGCCGCGCCACACCGGCGACTTCTCGTTCCTCCGCGCGTACGTCGGTCCGGACGGCAAGCCGGCCGCGTACAGCCCGAAGAACGTGCCGTTCCATCCCGCGCACTGGCTGAAGGTCGCGACGGGCGATCTCGACGAGGGTGACTTCGTGATCGTGGCCGGCTATCCGGGTCGCACGTTCCGTTTCACGACCGAGCAGGAAGTGCGCTACGCGCGCGACTTCCGCTATCCGATGACCATCCGTTACGCGACGGACCTCAACCGCATCCTCAACGACCTCGGCAAGGACAACCGCGACATCCAGATCGCGAACGCGTCGCGCATCCGCGGCGCGGACAACACGCTGAAGAACTACACCGGCACGGTGCAGACGCTGAACCGCGGCGGCATCCTCGAGCAGCGCCATAAGCGCGAGGCGGAGCTCGCGGCGTTCATCGCGTCGCATCCGAAGTACGCCGGCGTGATGGAGAAGATCCACGCGATCGTCGACGAACAGAACGCGACGAAGGAACGCGACATGGTCCTCGCCTGGACTCTGCGCAGCTCGCCGATCCTCGGCCAGGCGCAGCGCATCTGGCGCAACGCGTCGGAGAAGACGAAGGCGGACCTCGAGCGTCCGAGCGAGTATCGCGACCGCAATTTCGAGGAGCTGCTCCAGGGCTCGACGCGCGCGCAGAAGCAGATCGAGCGCTCCAGCGACCGCGCCGGCCTGCGCTACTTCCTGAACGAGGCGATGAAGCTGCCGGCGAACGAGCGCATCACGGCGCTGGATCAGCTGATTGGCAAAGACGGCGTCGATGCGTATCTCGACAAGCTCTACGCCGGGACGCAGGTCGACAACGCGGATGTGCGCAATGCGATGTATCGCGAGACGACGGCGCAGCTGAAGGCGCGGAAGGACGCGATGATCGATCTGGCCGCAGCGCTCGCGCCGCTCACCGCGCAGAACGAAGAGCGTTCCGACCGCCTTGGCGGCGCGATGTCGCGCGTGCGTCCGCTTTACCTCCAGGCGTTGCGGGAGATGACCGGCGGCCGTCTCTATCCCGATGCGAACTCGACGCTGCGCATCTCGTTTGGCCGCGTCGAAGGCTACGTGCCGCGCGACGGCGTTCGTTACACGCCGCAGACGACGCTCTCCGGCGTCGTGAAGAAGGACACTGGCGAAGGGGAGTTCAACAGCCCGAAGGCGCTGCTCACCGCCGCGAATGACAAAAAGACGCGCGGCTACATCGATCCCGAGCTCGGCGACGTGCCGGTCAACTTCCTCTCGACGCTCGACACGACCGGCGGCAACTCCGGCTCGCCGACGCTGAACGCGAAGGGCGAGCTCGTCGGGCTGCTCTTCGACGGCGACTACGAGGCGCTCGGCTCCGACTTCCAGTTCAACAACGAGCTGACCCGCTCGATCCACGTCGACATCCGTTACGCGCTGTGGGTGATGGACGCGATCGACGGCGCCCAGAATCTGCTGAAGGAGATGGGCGTGACGCCGCAGTACTGAGATCCAGGGCCGGCCCTCCGGTCGGCCCGCCACGATGCGAGGGAACCTGGGCCGGCTGGAGAGCCGGCCCTACGTTTCGGCGGCCTGTGCGGTATCCTGACCGCACAATCATGGCAACCAGCGTTCGACACCTCATCAAAGAGATGGAGGTGATCGTAGCCGACGTCGTCCGCGAGACGCACGACACCACCACGCTCGTGCTCTTCACCGGAAACGACCGCCTCGAATATCGCGCCGGCCATTTCCTCACCATCGATCCCCACCAGTTCGCGTCGCTCGAGCGCTTCACCGCGTTCTTCGAGGACATCAAAGGGCGGCGCGAGCCGGCGCGGGCGTACTCGATGTGCTCCGCGCCGCACGAAACGCGCCTCGCCGTGACGGTGAAGGAAGAGCGCTACGTCAAGGGGACGACGAAGTATCCGCCGCTCCTCTCGCCCTATCTCGTCCACGGACTCAAGCCCGGCTCGAGACTGGTCGTCACCGGGTTCACCGGCCCATACACGCTGCCCGAGGACATCTCGAACATGACCGATCACCTCGTGCATTTGTGCGCGGGATCGGGATCGGTGCCGAATCTCTCAATCCTGAAGTGGGCGCTCG
>JAFAVZ010000081.1 GCA_019242175.1 Acidobacteriota bacterium | reverse complement strand
GTCGCTGGCCGACGAGTCGACCGCGGTGCGATTGGCGGCCATCAATGCGATCGTTCGGCTGCGCCCGGAGAAGGGGCTCGCGCCGCTGATCGCATCCCTCGAGGACTCCGACATCTGGATCCGCACCGCGGCGGCGCAGGCTCTCGGCGAGTATCGGCAGCCTGAAGCGCTGGAGCCGCTGATGCGGCATCTCGAGCAGGACTTGCCGCCGGTGCGCATCTCCGTGATCGAGGCGCTCGGCAAGTCGGAAGACCCGAGTGTCCGCGAGATTCTCTTCCGCTGCCTCAATGAGACCGACCTCGAGATCCGCCGTGCGGCGATCCTCGCTTTGGCGCGGATTCCGGGCGGAGAAGTGTTCGACCGCTTAGCCGCAGAGCTGACGAACGGCGACTGGCGGATTCGCGCCGCCGCGGCGACGGCGCTGGGCAATCGGGGCGACCGCGACGCGCTCGCGCCGCTGCATCGCGCGCTCGAAGATCCGGACACTTACGTGCAGCAGTCGGCGGTGCTCGCGCTCGACCATATTCCCGATCGATCGTCGTTCCCTCATCTGTTCCGCGCGCTGGAGAGCACGGCGATTCTCGATGAGGTCTCGGAGGTTTTCGTCCGCCACAAGCATCTCTATCGCGACCTTCTGGAGGAGGCGTGGCGCAAGGCGGACAGCAGGAGAGAGGTAGTCATCGCAGCCATTCTGCAAGCCATGAAGCAGTGAGCGCGCATGTCGACGTTCAACCTGTCGCTGAACCATCACCTGGAGCTGCCGGACGACGTTTTCCGGCTGCTGCGGGAGCAGATTTACAAGCGCACGGGCATGTGGTTCGCCGATTCGTCGAAATACCTTCTGCAGAAACGCCTCTCGCCCCGCGCCCGTGAGCTGAATTTCGACTCGTTCCAGAAGTACTTCTACTTTTTGCAATACGACCCGCGCGCGGAGTCCGAGTTCGACCACATCTACGACCTCGTGACGACGAACGAAACGTACTTTTTCCGCGAGCCCGCGCAATTGACGGCGTTCACCGAGGAGATCGTCCCCGACCTCCTGGCGCGCAAGACCGTGAAGAAGATCCGCATCTGGTCGGCTGGTTGTTCCTCGGGCGAGGAGCCTTATTCGCTCGCGATGCTCCTGCAGGAAGCGGGCTTGTACAACCAGGGAACGTTCGAGATTTTCGCCAGCGACATCAATCAACAGGTGCTGGCAAAGGCGCGCAAAGGCGTGTATCGCGAAAATGCCTTCCGCGCGACGACGCCCGAATTACGCGAACGCTATTTCACACGCCAGGACGACAACACGTGGCGCATCAGCGACGAGATCCGCAACCGCGTCTCCTTCGGCCGTCTCAACCTCTACGACGAAGCCCGCGTATCCCTCCTCGGTCACCTCGACGTGGTGTTCTGCCGCAACGTGATCATCTACTTCGACGACGCGTCCAAACGGATCGTGGTGACGAATTTCTACAATCGCCTCGTGGACGGCGGCTACCTGCTGCTCGGCCACAGCGAGTCGCTGATCTCGCTGTCGACGCAGTTCAAACTGCGGCATTTGAAGAACGACATGGTGTACCAGAAGTAGGGGGCGAAGGTCGTTCTTTTACCGAAGCTGTACTCCTTCGGGTTGCGAGTCGCGCGCGTCCGGTGTCTCATCCTTAGGCGCCGTGCCCGCGAAGGCCGTATCAAAGAGGTTCCCGCCCGAAAAGGAGAGTCTTCCGATGCGTCACCCGATCCTTGTCAACCGCCGAATCACTACGCGGTGCTCTCAGGCTCTGTGCGTGTTCCTCGTGCTTGTGATCGCGCTGCTCGCGGTCCCGAGGGCGAGTGCCGCTGACTGGGCAACGGCGTTGCGAAACGAGTCGGCCCCCGAACGCTTGATCGGTACGCGCGGGACTGACGACAGCACATTCGTCATGCGCCAACTCGAAGGGGAGACTGCAACGGCGTGGTCCATTCGCAAGATCGGAAGCCTGGGCGCGCTGCAGTGGAGCAAGCGCCTCGACTTTTCGGCTGTGCCTAACCCGGCAACGTACGGTGGACCCACTATCTCGGTGGAGTTAGCTCCCTTGGCAGGCGGCGGCGTCGTTTGCCTCTTCTCTGGCTCGCCTTTCATTCTGGTAGCTTTGGATGATGATGGTGAACTGCTGTGGCAGAAGCAATTCACCCTGCCTGTCATCTCCGTCCCTCCTGGGGTGACTTCTCAGTTCGCCACCCCTCTCGCGATCCGTCGGACGTCTGCGGGCTTGCTGGCGATCGCAGGGGGGTATAGCGCGTCCTATGATTCCGGCGCACTCGTGGTCACGCTTTCAGATGCCGGAGACGTCATTGCCGCCAAGGTTCTGATGGATTTCGACTATCAGGAAGGGAGCGCGGCGGGGGCGATCGATGTCAGGGAGGATGGCACGATTATTATTGGCGGCTCCAAAGTTCACGGCCCGTACTTTTCAGGCTTCAGAGGTGCCGGCGCTCTCATCGCGGTCATCGACCCTTCGGGCAACGTCTCTTGGTCTCGGCTCTACGGACCGGGTTTGGCTTACGACGTTCGCGCGACACCTTCCGGGTATCGCGCTTTCGTAGTCCCCCGCCCGTCAAATGGCGTGCCGCACGAAGGTATTCTGCTTGATCTCGGACCGGACGGCGCCCTGCTGAATCAATATCATTTTGGAAATACCGACACGTCGAGCAGCTGGAATACGGTATTTCATTTAATGAGCGATGGTGGTTGGGTCCAGACCGGCCGAGCCCCTGAACTGACGCCCGGATTCGTCGCCACGCGTATCTCTTCGACCGGTGAGATTCTCTACGACGAAGTCATCCAGGGCGGATCGGCGCTCTCGTACGACATCCTTCCTCCGCGCTCGGCAAGCGGATCGGCGGTGGTCATCGGAACCTATTCGTGTGGGCCGACCGAGGGTGGGCTGTTGTGTGCTTCGGTTGGCAACATAGGGGAGAGCTGCGCACCGTCCGTCCCGCATGAGACGCCGGCTGGTGAGATCTTGCCGGTCGAGGTCACGGACATTCCGCCGACCACCACCCGTCCCTTGGTATTCACGGTCGACGACGCGGCTGTCGCCGTTACCGACTTCCCGGCGGACGCGATCGATGCCTGTGCGGCGGTCTGCACGATCGAGTGTCAAAACACGGCGCAACCGGACGTCACCGTCAGCCGGCTCAACATCGACAATGCCAAAGTTTCCGTGAAGTATTCGTTCCCGAGCGGCTCCACGAACCGCCGCCTGCTGTTGCGAACCCCTGCCTGGATCGATGCACAAGGCCGCTCGTATCCCGAGCAGACCGTGCATGAATGGCCTGCCGGCGATCCTGCCCTCTCAGGACCAGGCCCCTATACGGCTACGATCAGTGTGCCCCTGGGAAGCAGCCGACAAATCGAGATCCTGGCTGAGGTCCGCTATACGAATCCCAGCGGAGGGTGCAACGCGCGCGCGTTCGGGTATGGAGCGGTAGACGCTCAGGCGAGTGCCAACGGCGTCTCTCTCTCCG
>JAFAVZ010000464.1 GCA_019242175.1 Acidobacteriota bacterium | reverse complement strand
GAGCCGCAAGATGGTGTTCAGCTGCCATCCGGCGAAGAATGCGGTCGCGGAGCGCACCTGCGCCTCCTCGATCATGGAGCGCCTGGGCACCCGCGCCTATCGTCGTCCGCTGACGGCGAAGGACAAGGAAGGCCTGATGCGCTTCTACGATCAGGGCGCCAAGAACGGTGGCTTTGAAGAAGGCGTCCGCATGGGCCTGCAGGCGATGCTCGCCAGCCCGTACTTCGTCTTCCGCTTCGAGCCGCTTCCGGCGAACGCCGTGGTCGGCAAGGACATCCAGATCAGCGACATCGATCTGGCCTCGCGTCTCTCGTTCTTCCTGTGGGGCTCGATCCCGGACGAGACGCTGCTCAACCTGGCGAAGACCAACCAGCTCTCGAAGCCGGCGACGCTCCAGGCGCAGGTCACCCGCATGCTGAAGGATCCGCGGTCGGACGCGCTGGCGTCGCGCTTCGCCGGTCAGTGGCTGCGTCTGCAGGACTTGGACAAGGTCCACCCGGACGCGTACCTGTTCCCGGATTTCAACCAGCAGCTCGCGGACGGGATGATCAAGGAGACGGAGCTCTTCTTCAATAGTATCGTGAAGGAGAACCGCAGCGTCCTCGATCTGTTCTCGGCGAACTACACGTTCGTCAATGAAGAGCTGGCGCGTCACTACGGCATTCCGAACGTGTCGGGCGATCAGTTCCGCCGTGTGAACTATCCGGACAGCACCCGCCGCGGCATCCTGGGCCAGGGCAGCATCCTGGTACAGACTTCGCTGGCGAACAGAACGTCGCCGGTGCTGCGCGGGAAGTGGGTGATGGAGGTGCTGATCGGTATGCCGCCTCCGCCGCCGCCGCCGAACGTGCCGTCGCTGGACGAGGCGCCGGAAGGCAAGGACGGCCGTCCGTTGACGACCCGCGAGCGCATGGAGCTGCACCGCAAGAATCCGACGTGTAAGGCGTGCCACCAGTACATGGATCCGATCGGTCTGTCGCTCGACAACTTTGACGTGACCGGACGTTGGCGGTATCGTGAGAACGCGGTCCCGCTCGACACCAAGGGCACGTACTACGACCTGACGCCGGTGGCGACGCCGAGTGATCTGTCGCGGGTGTTGCTGAAGCGCCCGGTGCCGTTGATGCGGAACTTCGCGGAGAACATGCTGGCGTACGCGACCGGCCGTCGTATGGAAGCAGCGGATCAGACGTTGATCCGTCAGATCACCAGCAAGGCGGCGGCGGACAATTACAAGTTCGCGGCCTTCGTGATGGGAACGGTGAACAGCCCTGTCTTCCGCGAGCGTCGGGTGGAAGCGGTCGTTGCCGACGAGTCGAAGGACAAGCACGAGCAGAAGCACCAGCAGTACGACGAAACCAACAAGCAGCGCTAACCGAGTCTCGGGGAAAAACAATGAACTTTCTGACTGGCAAATCCATTCCTCGCCGCACCTTCCTTCAGGGTATGGGTGCGACCGTAGCGCTGCCGTACCTCGATGCCATGAAGCCGGCGATGAGCCGCTTCAGCGGCACCGGCAACAAGGCCGTGGACGATCGCGTGCGCTTCGTCGCGATCGAGTCGGTGCACGGCGCGGCCGGCTCGAATACGTGGGGCGCGAGCAAGTTCCTCTGGTCGCCCGAGCAGGTCGGCAAGGGCTATGACCTCATTCCGGAGAGCGCGCTGTCGCCGCTCGCCGAATGGCGGAAGTACCTGACGATCGTGAGCAACACCGACACGCGCATGGCCGAGCCATTCGACGCGCCGGAAATCGGTGGTGACCACTTCCGTTCGTCGGCCGTGTTCCTCACGCAGGCGCACCCGAAGCAGACCAACGGCTCCGATCTCTACGTCGGCACGTCGATGGATCAGCTGATCGCGCGCAAGATCGG
Source organism: Acidobacteriota bacterium (assembly GCA_019242175.1). Lineage (GTDB taxonomy): Bacteria > Acidobacteriota > Thermoanaerobaculia > Gp7-AA8 > Gp7-AA8 > JAFAVZ01. The sequence goes on along the minus strand of JAFAVZ010000464.1, from coordinate 863 downwards.
CTCGCAGACGGCGATCCCGTCCATGCAGCTGTGAATCGAGAACCTCGATCAGGCCGGCGGTTGCTACTACAACTACGCCTGCGCCTACACGGATACGATCAGCTGGGCGAGCCCGAGCGAGCCGCTCCCGATGATTCGTAACCCGCGCGTGGCGTTCGATCTTCTCTTCGGCGCCGGCAACAACAACTCCGACCGCAACGCCCGTCGCAATGCGAACAAGAGCATTCTCGACTGGATCACGGGCGAAGTCTCGGGCCTGAAGAAGAATCTCGGCAACTCGGATCGTCAGCGCGTCGACAAGTATCTCGAGGACATCCGCGAGCTGGAGCGTCGCATTCAGGCGGTCGAGGCGAAGAACTCGAGCGGTGAAGCGCGCGAGCTGCCGGAAGCGCCGATCGGCGTGCCGGATTCGTTCGCCGAGCACATGCAGCTGATGTTCGACTTCCAGGTTCTCGCCTTCCAGTCGGACATGACGCGCGTGTTCTCCTTCAAGACCGGTCGCGATGCGTCGAGCCGCGCCTTCCCGGAGAGCGGCACGAACGCCGGCTTCCACCCCGCTTCGCACCACGGCGGCCGTGAGACGGCGATCCTCGACTTCAACAAGATCAACAGATACCACGTCAGCATGCTGCCGTACTTCCTGAACAAGCTGAAGAACACTCAGGAAGGCGACGGCAACCTGCTCGACAAGACGGTCATCATGTACGGCTCGCCAATGTCGGATCCGAACCTCCACGCCCACCGCCGCTGCCCGCTGATCCTGCTCGGCAATGGTGCGGGCCGTCTCGAGGGCGATATGCACCTCAAGGCGCCGGACGGAACGCCGATGGCGAACGCGATGCTGTCGCTGCTCCACAAGTTCG
>JAFAVZ010000342.1 GCA_019242175.1 Acidobacteriota bacterium | reverse complement strand
TCGCCGCTCATCAGGCCGGCCATGGAGAACGTGATGTGCCCGCCGGGCGTGAGCATGGTGTGCACGCCGCCGACGATCGCCATCTCGCAGCCGCCGGTGCGCATCGATTCGACGGCGCGGTGCAGCGCGATGAGCGAGCTCGAACAGGCCGTGTCGATCGGCGCGCTGGGGCCGCGCAGGTCGAGCAAGAACGAGACGCGGTTGGCCAGGATGGAGTGGGAGTTGCCCGGCCCGGCATGGACGTCCATCGTCGCCGGCCTGCTAGTCATGGCGTTGAGGTAATCATTGGTGGCGACGCCGACGAACAGCCCGGTCTTCGTCCCGGCGAGGTCGGAGACCTTTTGCCCGGAGTCTTCGACCGCCTTCCAAACGGTTTGCAGGAAGAGCCGCTGCTGCGGATCCATCATCTCCGCCTCTTTCGCGGAGATGCCGAAGAACGCGGCGTCGAATTTGTCGACCTCGCGCATGAACCCGCCCCACTTCGAATTCGACTTGTTCGCCTCGGTCAGCGGGTCGCCGAAGTAGTCCTCCCAACGCCAGCGATCGGCGGGGACGACGGACACGAGGTCGCGCGCATTCTTCAGGTTGTCCCAGAACTCCTCGAGGTCCTCGGACAGCGGCATCACGCCGCTCATGCCGACGATGGCGATCGGCTCGTGCATCGGGGACGGCTGCGGCGCAGCCACGACCTCGAGCGCCGAAGGATTCCAGGCCTTACCGACGATCGGCGTTTCGACGTTGAGCGCCGGCGCCGCGACGGCGACCGCCCCACCGCCGTACACCCGCCCAATCTCCTCCCGCCGTTCCTCGGACAAGTGGCGCGCAATCTCGCCGAGCGACGGATAGTCGAAGAACAGCACCGGCGTGATGTCGAGCTGGTACTTCTCGTTGACGGCGTTCGCGAACGTCGTCAGGCCGATGGAGTCGTACCCGAGGTCGAGAAGGATCTTGTCGTGGGCGATGTCGGCGGCGTCGAGCTTCAGATGGCCCATCACGATCTGCGACAGATCCTTCAGCAGCGGCGAGAACAGGTCCTCGCCCGCTGACGTCGTGGAGATAGCTGCCGGCGCGGCAGCCTGCTTCTTGCGCAGGCCCCAAGTCACTTCGACCTTTTCCTGCACGCCTTCGAGCACCGCGAGCTGCGAACGCCCCGAGGCCAGGCCGCGTTGGAAGGCGTCGAAGCCGGTGGCGGCGCTCAGGGGCGAGATGCCCATCGTGTTCTTGAAGAACGCCGCGGTCTGCTCGTCGAGCTTCATGCCGCCGTCGGCCCAGATCGACCAGTTGACGCTGAGCGTCCGGCCGCGGCGCGCACCTTCCGCGCGGCGAAGCTCGCGGGCGGACGCGAACGAATCCATGAAGTGATTCGCGAACGCGTAGTCGCACTGCCCGCCGTTGCCGGCGACGGCCGCGAGCGAGGAGAACGTCACGAAGAAGTCGAGGTCTTCGTCCTTCGTCAGCTCGTCGAGGTGCAGCGTCCCGAAGACCTTCGGCGCGAGCACCGCGCGCATCTCGTCCGCGGTCTTGTTGCGGAGGAGCGAGTCGCGCAGCACGCCGGCGGCGTGGATCACGCCGTGGATGCGGCCGAAGCGCGCCTTGATGGCGGCGATGAGTTTGCGGACGTCGTCGCCATTGGAGACATCTGCGGGCATGTAGGCCACCTCGGCGCCCTTGCCGCGCATCTCGTCGAGGCGCTGCGCGCGTTCGGCGGTGAGCGCGGAACGGCCGGTGAGAACGACGCGCGCCTTGTGCTCGCGGGTGAGGTAGTCGGCGAAGAGGAGGCCGAGGCCGCCGGCGCCGCCGGTGATGAGGACGACGCCGTCTTCGCGGATCTGCGCCGGTTCGGCTTCGAGCTCGAACGCCATCAACTTGCGGACGAAGCGCTCGCCGGCCTCGTAACGGACGGCCGTCGCATCCTGCGCGCGCAGCTGGGTCTCGCTCGCGAGCGCGGCGAGCATCGCGTTCGGTTCCGCCGAGAGCGTCTTGCAGAGCAGTTTCGGATGCTCGAGCCGCACGCTCTTGAAGAAGCCGTTCACGGCCTCGTGCTGCGGCTGGTTTCCGGAGTGCAGATAGAAGAGCTGCGCGGTCTGCTCCAGCTTCCGTTCGATGAGCGCCTGGCAGAGGAAGAGCAGCGAATAAACGCCGCGCTCCAGCGACGCCTGCATCTCCTGCTCGTGGCGCGACCAGGCGAACGCGATGTTCTCGATCGCGGCGTCGTTCTTCGCGAGCGACTCGAACAGCCGCGAGAAGTCGTCTTTGTTGCGAGGGTTGACGGTGTAGGAGCCGTCCGCCAACTCGGCGAACGTTTCGCCGGGCTGCACGAGGATCACGCGATCGGCCGCTTCGCGCAGTGCGTCGTTCGTGTCGAAGAGCAGGAGCGACTGCGGGCGTTTCGCCGCGTCGGCAGCCAGCGGTGCCGGCTCCCAATCGTGCGCGTAGTAGAGCCGTTCGAATCCTTCGGCTTTCTGGTGCACGTCGCGCAGCGGCACACCGACGGAGTTGAGGATCTTGACCAGCACCTTGCCCGTCTCGTCGACGATGAGGATGTCGGTGCGGACGACCGCGCTCTTCCCCTTCTTCGCGTCCTCCCCTTTCGCCTGCGTCACGTAGCTGAAGCAGGTGGGCGCAAGCGGATGGAGGATCTCGACTTCGCCGATGGAGAAGGGCACGAGCATCTCGCCCGACTTGCCGCCGAGCTGCCCGGCCACGCCGGCCTGCAGCGAGCCGTCGACGAGCGACGGATGCAGAACCATGCTCTCCAGATCGCTGCGCCGGAACGCCGGCAGGCTCAGGGCGCCGAGCGTTTCCGTCTCGTTCTTGCAGACGTCCTGGAGCACCTGGAAGCTGGGGCCGAGGTCGAGACCGAAGGACTTGAAGAGCGGATAGGCCGTCGGGCCGTCGATCACCTTCGCGCTCCGGGCCCGAACGGCCTGGAGATCGATCGTTTCGACTGCCGCATCCTGAGCGGTGGCGTACTGCAGCGTGCCTTGCGAATGCGGCACTTTGTTGCCGTTCGGACCTTCGCTGAAGACTTCGAACTGCACGCTGCTGCCGTTCGGCTTCAGCTCGATGAAGACTTCCTTGGGAGCGTTCTCGACGGCGATCGGGCTGATCCAGACGATGTTCCGGATCTTCTGCACCTTGCGATTCGCGGCGAGCTCGCCGGCCTTGCGCGCGAGCTCGAGGTAGGCGACGCCGGGCAGCGTGGCGATGTCCGACACGTGATGGTCGTAGAGGAAAAAGTCGCCCTTGTGGAACATCTTCCGGAACAGCTGGCGCTCGAACGTCGACTCGTTGCTGTCGACCATCGGATGCAGCCCCGCCGCAACCCGCACCGCCTGCCGCGTCGGCGCCGCTTCGGAGACCCAGTGCCGCCGGTCGGCGAACGCATAGGTCGGCAGCGAGATCTTCTTGCCGCCGTCGGCCGGCTGCCCCTGCCAGTCTTCGAGCAGCCCTTCGACCCACATGCCGGCGATCGGCCGCGGGTCGCCATCCGACGACACCATGCGGATGAACTCCTGCTTCTGCCGACGGTTCAGGAACCGCATCACCCCTTCGGTTCCCTTGGCCTGGGCCGTGACGACGTCCTGATGCTTCCTGCCCTCGACGAACGCCGTCAGCTTCTCGATCAACTCACTGTTCGTGGCGGCGACGATCGCCGCGCGATGCTCGAACGACTTCCGCCCGTGCTGCAGCGTGTGGGCGACGTCGCGCAGATCGACGGCGTTCCGTTCGAGGAAGCGCGCCAACCGCGCCGCGGCCTCGCGCAGCGACTCTTCGCTGCGAGCCGAAAGCGGGAAGATCAACGCGCTCGTCGACGGGCGCTCCGCCTTCCGCGACGACTCGTAGCCTTCGAGGATGACGTGCGCGTTGGAGCCGCCGGCGCCGAAGGAGCTGATGCCGGCGCGGAGCGGGAGCTGGATGCCGTCCACCTCGCGCGCCTTCCACTCCTCCAGTTTCTGGACGACGTAGAAAGGCGACTGCGCGAAGTCGATGAGCTCGTTCGGCTCGGCGGAATGCAGCGAAGGCGCGAGCTGGCGGTGCTTCATCTGCAGCAGCACCTTGCACACGCTCACGATGCCCGCGGCCGCCTCGAGGTGGCCGATGTTCGTCTTCACCGAGCCGATCGCGCAGGTTTGATTCGCCACCTGTTCGGCGGCGAAGGCGCCGGTGAGGCCGGTGATCTCGACGGGGTCGCCGAGGGCGGTGCCGGTGCCGTGGGCTTCGATGTAGCCGATGCTGGAGGCGTCGACGTGTGCCTTCTCCAAAGCCGCGGCGACGAGGTTGCCCTGCGCCTTGGGATTCGGAACGGTGTAGCCGCTGGTGCGTCCGCCGTGGTTGATGACGGCGCTCTTGATCACGCCGTAGATCTGGTCGCCGTCGCGTTCGGCCTGATCGAGCGGCTTGAGGACGAGCGCGCCGACGCCCTCGCCCATCACGTAGCCGTTCGCGCCTTTGCCGAACGTGCGCGGGACGCCGTCCGGAGAGAGCGCGCCGCCCTGATGGTTGATGTCGAAGCGCGCCTGGTGGAGGTCGAGATTGACGCCGCCGACGATCGCGGCCGAGCACTCCCCGCTCTGGATCGCCTCACAGGCCAGATAAAGCGCGGTGAGGCTCGAGGAGCAAGCCGTGTCGACGGTCAGGCTCGGGCCGGCGAGGTTGAACGCGTACGAAACGCGGTTCGCGATGCTCCAGAGGAAGGAGTTCGGCGCGACCTCGCGTCCGAGGTGCTTTTCTTCGACGCCGAGCATCTGGTACATGGCCCAGACCGCGCCGACGAACACGCCGATGTTGCGCGGCGCGTCTTCCGGCGCGAGCGCCTCCGGGAAGTAGCCGGCGTCTTCGAGCGCTTCCCACGCCGTCTCCAGGAACAGCCGCTCCTGGGGATCGAGCATCTCCGCCTCGCGGGGCGAGATATTGAAGAAGAGCGAGTCGAATTTGTCGATGTCGTCGATGAAGCCGCCGCGGTAGCGCTGCAGGCTGCCGTGCTGGAGGCGCCGTTCGTAGCGGTCGGCCGGCATCTCTTCGATGCAGTCGCGGCCCTGCACCAGGTTTTCCCACAGCTCCGCCGGATTCTTCGCCTTCGGGTAACGGCCAGCCATGCCGACGATCGCGACGTCCTGCGTCCGGCGCCGCTGCGGGTTTTCCGGAACGCGCATCGATTTCGACGGCTCGGGCACGCGGTCTTCTTTCTTCGAGGCGCGGTCGGCGGAAGATCCGCGCGACGGCTCGGGCGAAGACGGCGGCGTGGGGCGAGCGGCGTCCACGATTTCCGGCGCAACGACGGCGTCCGGAGTGGCCTTGTGAATCGCGACGAGCGTGTAGTTGGCGTGCACGCCGCCGAAAGGCTGGGATGGATTCTCCCGGACGATCTCCGGGATGTTGACCTTCTCCGCGAACGCCCGCACGAGGCGGTCGATGGCCATGTCGATCTGCTCGCGCTTCAGGCCGACCGGGATCGCGAGCCGCACGAGGTCGTTCATGGAGGTGCGCTGCTGCATCCCCACGCTGTGCGCGCCGCCGCGCATGCCGGTGTTGAGGTACAGCCAGGCGAGGAACGACGCGACCGGATCCTGGAAGTCTTTGAATTCGCCGATTTGCTTGACGTCGATCAGCACGCAGTGGCCGCCGGCCGGCTCCACGATGGGAACGCCGCGTTCGTGCAGCGCGCGCCAGATGCGGCGAACGTTTTCCATCCTGCGCAGGACGTTCGCCTCGATGAATTTCCGGTTCTTCAGCGAAAGCGCGATGAGCTTGCGGTCGATGAGATCGACGCCCGCGCCTTCTTCCTCCTGCAGCTGCTGCAGCCGCCGGAACAACTCCGCATCCTGCGTGGCGACGATGCCGCCGCGATTGACGGCGAAATCCTTGGTCAGGCTGCCGATGACCGCATCGGCGCAAGACAGCAGCTCGCGCATGACGGTCCAGAGGCTCTTGCCCGCCTGTTCGTCTTCATGCTCGATGAGGAACCGGGCGTTCTCGAGGACGCGCGTGGCGTCGATCACGAGCGGGATGTCCTGCCCGGCGAGCAGCGCCTTCACGTCCCGTAAATGCTGCATCGAAACGGGATAGCCGCCGGCGCCGTTGTCGTTCATCTCGACGCAGACGCAGGCGATGGCGGCGGGATTCTTCGCCACCTGGGCGCGCAGAGCATCCCACGCCATGTTCCCCTTGTAAGGCTCCTGCGACTGCAGCCGGAAGACCTCCGGATGCGGCACTTCCCGCGGCGTGAACCCTTTGTCGATCTGGTGAAAGATCGTGCTCGGGAACAGCAGATTCTGAGGCACGATCCCCTGCTTCGGCAGCGCCTTGAAGAAGATGTTCTCGGCCGCCTGCCCCGACCGCGTGAGGATCACGTGCGGGAACGGGAAGATGGAGCGCAGCGTCTCGTCGACGTTCACGGACTGCTGCAGCTGGCCGTGCAGATTGCGCATCTGCGCGTGGATCGCCGGCATCTCCAGCTGCGACCAGGAGTCGGTCTTCAGATCGAGCTCGACCTGTTCGGCCGGAACGTTGAGCGGATTGAAACCGTAATTCGCCAGAATCCCCTTGCGGGCCGTGACGCCCGACTGCGTGGATTCCGAGCGAACGGGCTTGGGCTCTTGGACGGGCGGAGGCGGAGGCGGAACGACATCCGCCGGCGCAACCTTCAGATCGTCGACGACCGGCGTCTGCATCCGCTCCGGGTCGGCGATCATCATGATGATGTCGATGACGTTGTCGGCCTTGCCGCTTCCCACCGCCCGGCAGAGGAAGATCGAGCGATTCTCGGGGCGGAACTTGTTCTTGAACTGCAGGTTCCCGGCGTCGTTGAAGATGTTCTGCGTGCGCAGCTCATCGAGCAGCTTGTCGATCTCGGGATCGGCGGTCGCGGACTCCTCGAGCTTGCACCCGTAAGTGCCGCCGAGGCTCAGGAGGTCGCAGCCTTCGGCGATGAGGACGTCGATGATCTGGGAGATCGCGAATTCCAGGCCGCCCAACGGCATGTCGGGCAGGTAGAACTCGAGATCCATCAAATACCCGTTCTCCTCGGCGCACATGGGCGTGATGAGGATGACGTTCTGGAGCGCGTCGTCGAGCCAGGTGAGGAAGACGCGATGCTCGGAGCCGAGCGTGCCGGAGAGGATCTCCGCCTTCACGTCGTGCACGAGCGGATTCACGACCGTGCGCGTCTCGCACCAGCGGTCGATGATGACGGCGATCTCCCGATCCGTGGCCGGATCGGTGCCGCAGCGGTACTCGTTCGTGCGGCAGCGCCCCGACTTCAGGAACTTGCCGACCTGATAGCGCAGCCGGCGCATCGGTCCGCCGTCGAGCGAGAACTCGCGAAGGTTCTGGATGCGCTGCAGGACGCCGAACGGCGTGGCGCTGAAAGAGATGCCGTCGACGGAGGGCGGCTGTTGGTCGGAGAGGGCATTGAGCTGGAGGTTCCGCGCCGCACAGTACCGAACGATCTCCTGGAACAGCTCTTCGAAGTATTCGGTCGGGCCGGTGTAGCCATACACCATGAGGATGTCTTTACATCGCCCATAGTTGAAGTACCCGCGTCGCGCGCTGCCGAAGAACAAATTCGGCGCGATTTTCCGCGTTCCGCGCGACACGCATCCTTCGATCTTGTGGCGCTCATACAAAACGCGGACGAGCTCCCCGATTTCCGGGTCGGCGTATGCGTCTTTTTCGAGGATGAGCAGCGGCGATCTCGCAATGGGAACCGCCTTGACGCTCACTGTGGGCCGGATGACGTCCTCAATGGCCGCCGGCTTCTGTGCCGGCGGCATTCCGCCGAGCCTTTCCGACAATGTCTCGGCGTGCCCGCTGATGAAGTAATCCGCCAGGTCATGAATGGTGAATTTCTCGAACAGCAGGCTCTTGGGAAGTGTCCCAAAATCGCCCTCGAGAGTCTTGATGATCTTCAATACCTGAAACGAATTGATCCCCAATTCGCCAAAGGCAGCAAAAGAATTGAAATCCGCGCTCAAACACCCCGAAGCCTCGGAGAACACGGTTTTCAAATAAGACTCGGTCAAGTCTACAAGGAGCTCTTGATCAACCATGACGACCACCTGACTCTCAGAGCCGAATTTGTGCTTGGAGTTTGGAAAAGCTCACGCTGGAGGAGCGCTCAGAATCGGCGGCGGCGGAGGGCTGAAATCGAGAAAGCGCTTCGCCCTTTCGGTTCCATGACCGCCACCTGCAGATGTCCTGCGGAGACGCAGGACGCGCCCAACGGTTGCTTTACCGCCGTGGGTACTACGGACTGATTTTGGAGGGCTTTAGCTTGGCTGAATGGGGGGGTTGAAGTCAAGCTGTATTTCGTTAATTTTAGGTGTCTTAGCCGAGATTCCGGCCTAACGCCGAGGCGGCCGGATTGCTCAGGCGGAAAGGCGGTCGTACTGGCGTTGAAATTCTTTGATCTCGGTGAGAAAAAGCGTGCCATTTCCGTGGGCGTTTCGGGCCTGAGGGATGAAATTCGTGTCCAATCGAACGTTTCTCGTCCCGAACTTCACCGCATTGCTTCCGGCGAGCAGGTTTTCGTACTCGACCATGGAGAGCCGGTAGCGTTTGTCGAGGTGCTCTTTGATCCGCATCGAGCGCACCCGATCCTGCCCTTCCTTCGTGACGACGCCGCTGAAAAACTCCGAGCAACAGCCGGAGCCGTAGGAGAAGACACCGATGCGTTGCGGAGTCGTGAAGTCGCCGTGCTCGATCGTGCTGGCGAGCGAGAGCATCGTCGTCGCGCCCATGATGTTCCCCACCCGCTGGCAGAACGTGAGCCCGGGCGTGACGCGGCGCTCGAAGTCGGCCTCGATCTCCTTCGGGTTGGCCTTGACCTGCTTGCGCATCATGTCCCGGTGCGCGCCTTTGATCATGCCGCCGAAGGGCGTGTGCATGGCCAGGTAGGCGAAGGTCGTGGCGTAGTCGGCGCCGTCGACGCGTTTCGCGTATTCGTTGAACGCGCCGGCGCAGCAGTCGAGATACGAGAGCAGGGAGAGGTCGGCATCGCCCGCCTCGCTGTCGGTGACCGGGCGGCAGGTGTCCATCACCTCAAAGCCGTAGTAGCCGCTCGCGCCGGCGTCGACCGCGAACACATACGGCGTGTCGCTGACGATCATGGCCACGGCGCCGGCGCCGCCGCTCGGCTCGGCGAACGACCAGTCGGCCGTCAGCGCGTCGCCGCCGGGCACGATCATGAAGCGCGAAACGTCCGTCGCGATCACGAGCGCCTTCGCGCCGGGCGAGGTCCCGGAGAGGATGAAGTTGACGGCCATCTGCAAGCCGGCGACGCCGGAGTAGCAGGCGTTCTTCACCTCGAGCAGCCGGCAGTTGCGGTTGAGGCCGAGGAGCTTGTGGAAGTAGGTGCTCATCGATTTGCCGAAGTCGAAGGCCGACTCCGTGCAGCTGATCACGAGCTCGATACGGTCACGCTCTTCGGGACTCATCGCCGCGATCAAAGGCTTCGCGGCGTTGACGCCGAACGAGATCGGATCCTCGTACGGCAGGGCCACGGTCTTTTCCTTCATCAACAGGTTGGCGAAACGGGTCATGTCGAGATTGCGGTGGCGGGCGAGATTCTCGACGTCGAGGTACGCGCTTCCGCCGAAGACGTTCATTGCCTCAATGCCTACTTGGGTCATGTCGATTTTCCTTTGCTATTCGGCGGCGCGGCGGAGGAATCCGCCGGCCTTCTGCGGCTGGGCCAAGGGCTTCACATAAAGGTTGTTCATCTTCATGAGGACGTTTCCGCTCTCACTGAGAATGCGAATGTTGAATTTCATGACGCCCGCCTGCACGGGCACCGGCACACGCTCTGCGTAGGCGTAGCAGGTCGGCGTGATGGGGCGCACGAGATCGATCTCGTCCAACGCGAACGGCAGGCAGGGCGTCGCGGCATCGCCATCCGACACCAGGCCGGCGACGGTCTGCAGCGCGCCGTCGACGATGCTCGGGTGGAGGATGAACTGGCCGAAGTCGCGTTTGAGATGTTCGGCGATCTTCAGCCGCGCGAGCGCGAACGTGTCGTTGACATAGAGCTCTTCGATGCTTTGGAACGAAGGGCCGTATTGCAGTCCCGCCGCGCCGAACGCCTCGTAGTGCGCCGCACTGCCCGAGACGCGCACGCATTGGTTCTTCAATTCGTCAATGACGACGCGATCGTCCGTCTCTTCCGGATCGGCCGCGCCATGAGCGAACGTCACGCGTCCTTCGCAATGCACGACGACTTCGTTCTGGTCGTCGAGCGAGAGGATCTCGTACCCAGCGCCGTCGCCGTGAGGATGCAGCACGGTGCGCAGCGCCTGCGGCCCGGTGCGGAAGCTCAGCGGCTGGGCCCACACGATGTCTTTCATCCCGCGCACGCGTTGTTCGCTGGCGATGTTCGCGGAGATGCACGCCATCTCCAGGAATCCGGCGCCGGGGAAGATGCGCTCGTCGCGCACGCGGTGATCGACGGCATAGAACGCCGAGTCGGAGAGCGACGAGCGGAAGCTCACTTCGTGGAACGTCGAGGAGTTGAACGCGATGAACGGATGCGGACGGCTGACGGCCAGCTCGGAAGTCTCGGACGGCGGCGCATCCGACACCCAGTAGCGTTCGCGCGCGAACGGATACGTCGGCACGGCGATGCGTTCCGGCGTGCGGGCGTAGAGGCTCTCCCACTGCACGTCCTCGCCGCCGATCCACCGCGTCGCGAGCTCGCTCAAGCCCTCCGCATCGGCGGAAGTCCGAACCACTTTCGCTCCTCGGCGCGAAAGCCGTCGCGCGTCGATGCTCCCCCGTTGCACGCCGGCCGCGGTGCGGTGCGCGCACCAGTCGGACAGCCGACCGGTGAGATCGTCGGCATTCGCGACGACGATCGCCAGCCGCTCTTCCATCGCCTCGCGTCCGGACTGCAGGGTGTAGCAAAGGCTGGCGAGATCGACGTTCGCGTCGTTCGTCACGTAGGCGAGCACGCGACCGGCGTAATCGCGCAGACGATCTTCATCGCGCGCAGAGAGGACGAACAGTTGCGGCCCGGTTTCGCGGGACGCTTGCGCCGGCCGTTGGTACTCCTCCAACACGACGCTCGCATTGACGCCGCCGGCACCGAACGCATTGATGAGCGCGCGTCGCGGCTGGCCGGATGGCGTCGTCCAATCCGACAGCTGATGCTGCAGATAGAAAGGCGTGTCCTCGAACTCGATATTCGGATTCACTTCTTCGGAATGGATGGACGGCGCGAGCTGGCCGTGCTCCATCTGCAACACGACCTTCGCAACGCCCGCGATGCCCGCGGCCGACTCGGAGTGGCCGAGGTTCGCTTTGACGGAGCCGAGGGAACAGAATTGCTTTTTGGCGGTCTGCGTGCGGAAGGCCTGGGTCAGCGCGGCGATCTCCAGACTGTCGCCCATCTGCGTGCCGGTGCCGTGGCCTTCGACATAGCCGATGCTTTCCGGATCGATGTGCGCCTGTTGGAGCATGCGACCGATGAGCGCCGCCTGCGCATTCGGATTCGGTGCGGAATAGCCAGAGGAACGCCCACTGTGATCGAACGCGCTGGCCTTGATGACGGCGTAGATCCGGTCGTTGTCCGCAACGGCCTGTTGCAGCGGCTTGAGAATCAGCGTTCCCACGCCTTCCGCCGGAATGAATCCGTCGTCGCCGGCGCCATAGCTGCGGCACTCTCTGCCCAACGCGAGCGAACGCCGTTGGCAGAGACCCTGGTATTTCGCGGGATGCAGATAGAGATTGACGCCGCCCGCCACCGCGACCTGGCACTGCCGGCTCCGCAGGCTTTCACAAGCCAGATGAAGCGCGACCAGTGAAGAGGAGCACGCCGTATCGATCGGCAGGCTCGGGCCGTTGAAGTCGAAGAAATACGAAACGCGGTTTGCAATCGACCACGGCAGAGCGCTGGGCGTCGCGTAGTTGCCGCGGATCCATTCGCCTGGCGTCAGGAGGTGATACGTGTTCGTGGTGACGCCGACGAACACGCCGACGTCGGCGCTGCCGGCCTTCGGGAACCGCGTGCGCAGAGTCTGGCGCGTGTAGCCGGCGTCTTCGATCGCGGACCAGACCGACTCGAGGAACAGCCGCTCCTGCGGATCGATCATCTTCGCTTCCGCGGTCGAGATCTTGAAGAAGTGCGGATCGAATTTGTCGGCGTGGTCGAGGAAGCCGCCCCACTTGCAGTAGATCTTCCCATCCGCCGCCGCAGCCGGATCGGGGTGATAGAGCTCCTCGGCATTCCAGCGATCAGCCGGAACCACGTCGATGAGATCGCGGCCCTCTTTCAGGTTGTCCCAATAGGCGTCGAGACCAGCCGAGTGCGGATAGGAGACGTGCATGCCGACGATCGCGATTTCTTCGATCACGGGCTGTTGATCGCCGGGTTTGTCATCCTGACCCGCGAAGACGGGGAAGGATCTCTCGGCACGTGCGCTTGTCGTCGGCATCAGGGGGTCCTTCGGCGTCTTTGCGCCTTCGGTCTTCGGTGCCTCGTCGCGAACGACGATCGCTTCCGCCGCGGCCGGCGCTTCGATCACCGGCGCATCCGAGGAACCGAGCAGCGCGCGCAGAGCGTCCGGCACCTCGCCGATCAGGAACGTCGCGACTTCGCGAACGGTCTCGCGCTCATAGAGCAGCGTCTTCGGCAAGGCTCCGCCGAGGTCGCGCTCCAGACGGGCGTTCATGTGGTTGATCATCACGGAGTCGATGCCGAAGGACTCCAGCGGATCGGTCGCATCGATGCGGGCCGGGTCGAGGTTGATCTCCTCCCCGATCACCGCCTTCACATACGCCTCTGCTTTTTCTACGAGCGTCGAAGCGTCCGCCTGCGATGCGACCGCGATCACGTTCGCGCGCGGCTGCTGGGCTTGCGCGATGTACGCCGCGATTCGCGAGGCATCTCCGTACAACGCCACGCTCTGCACTTCGTCGGAGCGGAGGCAATCTTCGAAATGCTGAATGCCGTCCGCGGTCGGCAACGGCGCCATGCCGGTCCGGTGTTCGAGCATCGCAATCGCGTCTGGCGAGATGCTCATGCCGCCGTTCGTCCAGAGCGGCCAGTCGATCGACAACGTGCGGCCCGAACGCTCTCCCGCTTTCACGAGACTGTCGCGTTGCTCGGCGAACGCGTCGAGGTAGCGATTCGCGTACGCGTAGTCACTCTGGCCGACGTTGCCCATCACGCCGGCGACGGACGAGAAGAGCACGAAGAAGTCGAGCGGCTCGTTGCGCGTGGCGAGGTCGGCGTTCCGTGCGCCATGAACCTTCGGCCCGAGCACAGCCTCCATCTCCTCGGCCGTCTTGCGCAGCAGGAACGAGTCGCGCGTCACGCCCGCGGCGTGGATCCAGCCGTCGATGCGCGAGAAGCGCGCTTTCGCTTCGCGCACGACGCGCTCCATGTCTTCCAGCTTCGAGACATCCGCCTGGAGCGCCAGCACGTCGGCGCCGAGTCGTTCCGCCTTGGCTGCGGAACGTCCGACGAGGACGAGCTTCGCGCGGTAGTTCTTTGCGAGATGTTCGGCGAAGATCAGCCCCAGCCCGCCGAATCCGCCGGTGATCACATAGACGCCGTCCTGCTTCAGCGGCAGCGGCTTCTGCGCGACGCTCGGCCGCGGCTCCAACACCCGCACGAAGCGCTCGCCGTTGCGGTAGCGAATCTCCTGCGCCGACCAATCCGTGTCGCGAATCTCGTCGTGAAGAACGGCGAGTGCGTCGTCGGTGTCGATAGACCTGGCGACAGAGCGCGGATCTTCGAGCGTGAGCGTCCGGAAGAATCCACCGATGGCGGCGGCGACCGGAGTCGAGCCGACGGAGATCAATTTCGGCGGCGCCTGCTGCTTCTCGTGCGCCAGCGCCTTGCAGAGCGCGAGCAGCGCGTACACGCCGCGATCGAGGTCCCCTTCGGATGCGTTGTGGACCACGACGGCCGGGAACATCTGCTTCTGTGCGAGGCTGACCAGCAGTTCGCGGAACTGCGCTTCCTGCTGCCAATCGAGCGCATAGACATTCGGCTCGAGCTCTTCGAACGACGTTCCCGGTTTCACCCAAACCGCATTCGCGTTCATCGCGCGGTGGAGACGGTCCGATGCGTCGAGGATGAGGATCGGACCGACCGCGGCGCGGTTCGAGCCGAGCGGTTTCGGCATCCAGCGCACGGAGTACGTCAGGCGTTGCTTGTCCGAAACGGCGACGATCGACGCTTCGAACCAGCAACGCTCCTTCGCGAACGGATACGTCGGCAGCGAGATGCGCTTGGCGTTTTCATGGCGCTGCAGCAGCGACCAATCGACGGCGGCGCCCAACGTCCAGAAACGCGCGATCTTCGCCAGCTCGCCATTGGCCACGAGGTCGCGGACGAACGTCCGTCCCGACTCCCCTTCGATCAGGTTCGCGGCGTTGTACGAGGCTTCCTTCAGATTGCCGTAGTGGACGCCGTCCGACTCCTGCGCGTCTTCGGCCCAGGCGTTGAGTTTCGCCCGCAGCTCTTCGACATTGCGTGCGATCACGGCGAGCCGCGCGTCCATCGGCGTCCGGCCGACCTGCGAGGTGTGCGCGATGTCCGCCAGCGAC
>JAFAVZ010000126.1 GCA_019242175.1 Acidobacteriota bacterium | reverse complement strand
AATTCAGCTCGCCGGCCACGACCTGTCCGTTCGTGCGCACCGTCGGCGAAACGTAAGCCACCGCCGGCGCCTCGTTCTTGATCGCATCCGCATCGTCGATCGTCAGCGTCGTGCTGCCGGTGAACGTGCGCGCGCCGCCGGACGTCGCGGCGCCGGGGAAGATCATGATGAAGTTCGCGCCGAGGGAGCTGATGGTCTGCTGGATGGAGTAGGACGCGCCGTTGCCGATGGCCACGACCACGATCACGCAGCCGACGCCGATCACGATGCCGAGCATCGTCAGTGAAGAGCGGAGCTTGTTCCGGAAGATCGCCTTCAGGCCGACGATCGTGATGTTGAAGAGGCGCTGCGCGCCGTTGCCCATGGCCATGGTGATCTCCGAGTTCAGCGCGCCTGCACCGGCGGCGCGATTCCCTGCGCGCGTACGCGCAGCTGGTCGACACGCTCGTCCTGATGGATCCGTCCGTCGCGCACGTGCACGACGCGTTTCGCGTGTTGCGCGATGTCCGGCTCGTGCGTGATCAGCACGACCGTCTTGCCGTTGTCGTTGAGGCCCTGAAAGATGGCCATGATCTCTTCCGACGTGCGCGAGTCGAGGTTGCCCGTCGGCTCGTCGGCCAGGAGGATCGCCGGGTCGGTCACGAGCGCGCGCGCGATCGCCACGCGTTGCTGCTGGCCGCCGGAGAGCTGCGAAGGCTGATTCTGTTCGCGCCCTTTCAACCCCACGTTGTGCAGCGAGTCGAGCGCCGCCTTGCGCCGCTGTTCGCGCGACCATCCGAGCTCCCCGTAGAGCAGCGGCAGCTCCACGTTCTCGACGGCAGAGGTGCGGGCGAGGAGGTTGAAGGACTGGAAGACGAAGCCGATCTTCGCGTTGCGGATCACCGCGCGCTCGTCGCGGTCGAGGCTCGACACGTCGATGCCGTCGAGGTGATAGGAGCCGGACGAAGGGCGGTCGAGGCAGCCGAGGATGTTCATCAGCGTCGACTTGCCGGAGCCGGAGGGACCCATGACGGCGATGAAGTCGCCTTCATCGACGAGGAGGTTCACGCCGTCCAGCGCGCGCACCTCCACTTCGCCCATCGTGTAGACCTTCACGAGGTCTTTGATCTCGATGACTGCTTTGGCCACGGGTCAGCGCGGCCCCCGCCCGCCGCCACCGCCGCCGATGCCGCCGCCCGGCCGGCCGCCCGGCCCGCCGCTCTGGCCGCCGAACGCCGCCGGCCCTTCGACCTTCGACGTCGCGATGCCCACGGCGATCTGGTCGCCGATCTTCACGCCGCCGTCCACGACTTCCGTGAAACGGCCGTCGGTGATGCCGGTGCGCACCTGCACGGGATGGAGCTTCTTGTCTTCCTGGAGGAGATAGACAGTCTGGGGACGCTTCGGCTTCACGCGCGGCTCTCCGCCGCCGAAGCCGCCCGCTTCCATCGCGCCCGCAGCGCCGCCGAAGCCGCGCCGGCGCTGGCCCATCCGCTGCGCGGTCTGGTCCGGACTCGGCGCGCTGCCGCCGCCGGCGCTCGCCGTCTGCGCCTCGCGCTGCTGTTCGCTCGCCGCGGCTGCGGCTTTCTCGCCGCCGGCCACGTCCTTCGGATCGGAGGGCTTGAAGCGCAGCGACGCGTTCGGGATGCGCAGCACATTCGCGACCGTGGCGACGTCGATCGTCACGTTCGCCGTCATCTTCGGCCGGAGGCGTTCGCCCGGGTTTGGCACTTCGATGATGACCGGGTAGCTGACGACGTTCTGGTTGACCTGGGCGTTGAGGCGGATCTGGGAGATGCGCCCGCGGAACTCCTCGTCGGGATAGGCATCGACGGTGAACCGCGCCGGCTGGCCGACTTGTACGCGGCCGATGTCCGACTGGTCGACGTCTGCCTGCACCTGCATCTTCGTGAGGTCCTGGGCGATGGAGAACAGAGTCGGCGCCTGGAACGAGGCGGCCACGGTCTGGCCGACATCGTACTGGCGATCGACGACGATGCCGTCGATGGGGGAGACGATCTTCGTGTAGCGGAGATTCGTCTGCGACTGCTCGAGCGCCGCGTTCGTCTGCTGCACGCCCGCGTTCGCCGCCTCGTACTGTGCGCGCGCGGCGTCGAGATCGGCCTGCGCGGAGAGGCCGGCGCCCACCAGACGCCGTTGCCGTTCATAAGTGATCTTCGCGTTCGCCGCTTCGACGCGGGCCTTCGTCACGTCTGCCTGGCGCTGTTCGACCTGGGCCTGGAAGGGCGTCGGATCGAGCTCGGCCAGGAGCTGGCCCTTCGTCACACGGCTGTTGAAGTCGGCGTAGAGGCGGGCGATCACGCCGGACACCTGGCTGCCGACCTGGACGGTCGTGACGGCCGATGCGGTGCCGGTCGCGGTGACCGTCATCGTGATGTTCCCGCGATCGACCTTTTCGGTCTTGTACTGCGATTCTTTGTCTTTGCCTCCGCGGCAGGAGAGGAGCGTTGCCGCGAGAAGAATTGCCGTCGTTTTCCGCACTCGAAACTCCCACAGCCTCTACGAGAAAGGCCCCGTTCCGTTGAAGCTCGCGAAGCATAATGCAGGCCGACCGGCGGGCAGCTGTCACGGCGCTGTTGCGAGACGGACGCTGCCGGAGCGCGTGCTATGCTTCGCGTCCCATGGCGCTTTTCTCATCCAGCAAAGATCCGAATCCGCCTCGCCCCCAGCCCCGTAGCGGCGACGGTCAGCCGATGCCGACCGGCACGTTCTTCGGCCCGAACGTCGTCATCGAGGGAACCGTGACCGGCTCCGAGCCGGTGTTCGTGGAAGGGACGATCCGGGGCAAGATCAACCTCTCGGGCGATCTCCGCGTCGGCACGCAGGCGCGCGTCGAAGCCACGGTACACGCGAAGAACGTCACGGTCGAAGGGAAGCTCACGGGCGACATCTCCGCCGACGACCGCGTGGAGCTCGTGACGACGGCAACGGTCGACGGCAACATCCGGGCGCCGAAGATCGTGGTGGCCGAGGGAGCTCGCTTCCGGGGCAACGTCGACATGGGCTCGACGAAGCCGAACGGGGAGCGCGAGCAGAATCACAATCATCACGGTCCCGCCAAACAGCACCGCAATCCATGAAGTAGTTGCTGGTTGCTAGTTGCTGGTTGCTGGCAGACACGCCGGCAGCGAGTCCCGCTCTCGTTTCGTTCTACCAGCAACCAGCAACTAGCAACCAGTAACCAACAGCCACCAACCAACGGAGGTCAACGATGTCCAATCTCCGCGCCCCGCGCGACTACCACAATTTCATCGACGGCCAATGGGTCCCTTCCTCGGGCGGCAAGACGTTCGAGAATCGCAACCCGGCGAACAACGACGACTTCATCGGCACGTTCGCCGAGTCGAATGCGGACGATCTCAACGCCGCCGTCGACGCCGCCGACCGCGCCTTCCAGGGCTGGCGCCTCACGCCGGCGCCGAAGCGCGCCGAATACCTCTACCGCGTCGGCGACATCCTCAAGCGCGACAAGGAAAAGATCGCGCGGGAGATGACGCGCGAGATGGGCAAGGTCCTCCAGGAAACGCGCGGCGACGTGCAGGAAGCCATCGACATGGCCTTCCTCATGGCCGGCGAAGGCCGCCGTCTGCACGGCGTCACGACCCCATCCGAGCTCCCCAACAAATTCAACATGGCCGTCCGCATGCCCCTCGGCGTCGCCGGCCTCATCACGCCGTGGAACTTCCCGATCGCCATTCCGGCGTGGAAGGGCATGGCGGCGCTGATCTGCGGCAACACGGTCGTCATCAAGCCGGCCTCGCTGACGCCGCTGTCGGTGATCATGCTCGCCGAGGCTTTCGAAGAGGCGGGATTGCCGAAGGGCGTTTGGAACGTCGTCACCGGCGGCGGCCAGGAAGTCGGCGAGCCGATGACGAAGCACGACAAGGTCTCGGTGATCTCCTTCACCGGCTCCACTAACGTCGGCCGCGACATCGCCATCGCCTGCGCGCCGAGCTTCAAGCACGTGCACCTGGAGATGGGCGGCAAGAACATCATCATGGTGATGGACGATGCGGACGTCGACCTCGCCGTCGACGGCGCGCTCTGGGGCGCGTTCGGCACGGCCGGCCAGCGCTGCACCGCGGCGTCGCGCATCGTGGCCCATCGCAAGATCTACGAGCAGTTCGTGGAGAAGCTCGCCGGCCGGGCGAAGAAGCTGCGCGTGGGCGACGGCCTCTCCGACTCGACGGACATGGGGCCGAACGTCTCCGCCGGCCAGATCAAGACGGTCGCGAAGTACGTGCAGATCGGCAAGGATGAAGGCGCGCAGGTCGTCGCGGGCGGCAACACGCTGACTGACGGCAATTTCGCGAAGGGCTTCTTCCACGAGCCGACCGTGTTCGCCGGCGTGAAGCCGGACATGCGCATCGCGCAGGAAGAGATCTTCGGACCGGTGACGGCCGTGATGCAGTGCGACTCGCTGGAAGAGGCGATCGCGATCGGCAACGGCGTGAAGTACGGTCTGTCGTCTTCGATCTACACGAACAACATCAACAACGCGTTCGCGGCGATGCGCGACATGTACACCGGCATCTTCTACGTGAACGCGCCGACCATCGGCGCCGAGGTGCACCTGCCGTTCGGCGGAACGAAGCAGACCGGCAACGGCCATCGCGAGGCCGGCATCGCGGGCATCGACGTGTTCAGCGAGTGGAAGTCGATTTACGTCGATTACAGCGGCGCGCTGCAGCGCGCGCAGATCGACACGGAAGAGATCTAGAGAAATGTAGGGGCCGGCTTCAGCCGGCCCGGACGGGCTGAAGCCCGCCCCTACGTCTGCGCTGCTCGCCCCAATTGGCCGGCCCCTCGGGGTCGGCCTCCGTTTACACTACGCGGCTGCATGAAGAAGACGCTGCTTGCCTCCCTCCTTCTCGCCGCGCTTCCCACCCTCGCCGCCCCCGGAGACGCCGAACGCATCGTCGCGCGCGCCACGGACAACACGCGCGCGTACGACACGCTCTCCTATCTCACCGACAACATCGGCGCGCGACTCTCCGGCTCGAAGAGCGCGGATCTCGCGGTGAAGTGGGCGACGCAGCAGTTCAAGCAGTGGGGCATCGACGTGCGCACGGAGCCGGTGATGGTTCCGCATTGGGTGCGCGGCATCGAGACCGGCTCGCTCGTCTCGCACAACAATCAGAAGATCGTCCTCACCGCCCTCGGCGGCAGCGTCGCGACGCCGGCGGAAGGGATCACGGCGGAGCTGATCGAGGTCAACAACTACGACGAGCTCAAAGCCCTCGGCAAGGAGAAGATCAAGGGCAAGATCGTCGTCTACAACAATCCGATGAACCTCGAGCTCGTGCGCAACGGACGCGCGTTCGAGGCTTACAGCGAGGCGGTCGAGTATCGCGGACGCGGTGCGAGCCGCGCGGCGGAATTGGGCGCGGTCGCGTCGCTGATCCGCAGCGTCGCCTCGGCGTCGCTGCGCACGGTGCACACCGGCGCGATGCGCTACGACGACAAGTTCCCGAAGATCCCCGCCGCGGCGATGACGGTGGAAGACTCGCTGCTCGTGCATCGCCTCCTCGGCAAAGGGGAGAAGGTGCGGATGCATCTCGTGCTGACGCCGAAAACGCTGCCGGACGTGCAGTCGGCGAACGTGATCGCGGAGATCCAGGGAACGGAGAAGCCGGAAGAGATCGTCCTCGTCGGCGGCCATCTCGACTCCTGGGACCTCGGCACCGGCGCCATCGACGACGGCTCGGGCGTGGCGATGGTGATGGAGACGATGCGCCTCATCAAGGAGCTCGGCCTCAAGCCGAAGCGGACGATCCGCGGCGTGCTGTTCATGAACGAGGAAAACGGCCTGCGCGGCGGGCGCGCGTACTTTGCGGCACACAAGGGCGACAAGCACGTGGCGGCGATCGAGACGGACGCCGGAGCGGCGGCGCCGACCGGGTTCCTGACGTCGCTGAAAGGCGATGCGCTCAGCGCGCTGGAGACGAAGGCGAAGGTGCTCGACCGCGTGGGCGCGGCGAAGTTCCAGTTCACGCCCGAGACCGGCGCCGACACGTCGTTCCTCGTGGAAGCGGGCGTGCCGGGCTACGGTTTCGTCCCCGACGCGCGGCACTACTTCGATTACCACCACACCCCGGCCGACACGCTGGACAAGATCGACCCGAAAGAGCTCGCGCAGGATACGGCGGCCGTGGCCGGCCTGACCTGGGTGCTCGCGGACGAGTAAGGGCGGGGTGGGGGAAACGTGGGAACCGGCTTCAGCCGGTTCCGCGGCGGGCTGAAGCCCGCCGCCACATTTGGGCCGGCTGGAGAACCGGCCCTACATTTGGGCCGGCTGGAGAGCCGGCCCTACATTCGCTTACGGCAGGACGTCGAAGTCGGTCTTCAACACGTACGGCTGGGTCGTGGCCTGGTCCGCTTTGAGATCGCGGAGCAGCACTTCCATCGTGTAGTGGCCGGGCTTGAACGTGCCGGCCTCGAACTGATTGCCGATGAGATACGTGTGCGGGCCGGTCTGGACGAGCGGCGCGGGCTCGGCCGGCGTCTTGAACGACGGCTGACCGTCCTTGGTGAACGTCATCTTCATCGTCATCGACGGCTCAGGAGCCGCGTTCGGATTCGCGATCACGGTGAAGAAGCCGATCTTGTCGTTCGCCTTGAACTTGCGGTCCGCCTTCACGACATAGCGCTGGGCGACGAACGTGAACGGATCGTACGGCTGCTGATTCTCGAGCATGTCGATGCGGCTGGTGAGATAGAGCGCCGCGGCGCGCGGGGCGGTCTTCTCCGGCACCTCGAAGTCGAAGCGGTGGTTGGCGAGCAGCGTGGTGCCTTCCGGAGTGAAGAGCGCGAAGTCGCCGGTGTACTTGCCGGCCGGCAGCGCCAGGCCGCGCGCGACGAAACGGTCGCCGGAGGCATCGTCATACGACGCGAGCGGCACCTGCTCGCGCTGGTTCGCCACGATCTTGCCGTTCGCATCCTTCACGAGCGTGACGAAGAGCGCGTTCTTCACCGGCTCGAACGCCGTTGCCGCCTTCGGCACGTAGAAGCTCGCCGAGTACATCGTCTCCTCGGTCGGGCTGATGTACGGCTCGCCGGTGAACAGCACGCCGTTCAAACCCTCCGGCGCGTTCCACAGCGGATCCTGGCCGGGCATGCTGCCGACGGTCGGGGCGATGGTCGCCACCGGCGCCGGCGTTCCGCTCGCCATCGCATCGATCGCCTGCCGCGAACGGAACTGCGCGACGCGGTGGATGTAAGGCTCGACGAGGCCCGGGTTGTCGATGTCCTGCTGCATGCGGCGCGTGTCGGTCTGGAACTTGACGGTCAGCTCCGGCAGCGGATTCGGGATGTCCTGGGCCAGACGATCCTTGCGGTAGATCCAGGTCGTCTGCTGCTGCGCGCCCTGCTCGACGCTGTTGGCGCCCATGACGCCGTTGAGCGTCGCGGAGTTGGGATTGCGCTCGAGGCGCTGGGTGGTAGGGGAGCCGAGGATGACGAAGACCTTCCCCTGCGCAGTGCGCGAGCCGCGGTTCTCGCCGAGGCCGAACTGCTTGTCCGCGAACTCGACGCGGGAGAGGAGGTCGTTGCGGAAGGCGTCTCCGCGCTTGCGCCAGAACTCGGCGATGAAGGCGTCGGCCTGCTCTTTCGAGGCGACCTTGTTCCACGCTTCCTGCTCTTCCGGAAGCATGTAGTACGCCTCGGCCGACTTGGCGAAGTCACGCCAGTCGGCGGCTTTCGGCGCCGCGAACGTCGATGCGGCGGCGATCAGGGTGAAAAGAAGGGCAAAAAAAAGGGGTCCCGAAGGACCCCTCTCCGCCCGTGAAGGACGATTAGAACTCAAAGCGGACTCCGACCTCGTAACGGCGAGGAGTCTGGAAGGCGGTGTAGGACGTCTGCGTCGGGCTGGAGCTCGTGATCGTGGTGATCGTCTCCGAGTTCAGCACGTTGAGGCAGCTGCCGATGAGACCGGCCTTCACCATGCCCAGCTGGAAGTCCTTCTGAAGCTGAAGGTCGAGCTGGTTGAAGTGCGGGAGGCGGCGCGAGCCGCGCGGCTCGTAGAGGTAGGTGCCGCCGCCGGCGGGGTAGGGGAGCGGGCCGTTCGGCGTGACGCCGACCGTCGTGGCGGTCGCCGCGACGTTGTACGGCGTGCCGCTGTTCCACTGATACGCGCCGCCCAACGTGATCTGCCAGGGGAAGCGGTAGTAGCCGTTCAGCTTGATGCGGTCGCGCGCGTCGTCGGAGAGGTAGCCGTACGTGTTGATGAAGTTCGACGGGAAGTTGTCGAACGCGGTGTTCTGGTTCTGGGTCGACTCCGTTGAGCCACGGGAGCGGGAGTGCGTCCAGGAGCCGGTGAGATCGAGGTTGTTGGTGACGCGGCTCTCGATCTTGGTCAGGATGCCCTGGTAGTCGCTGTAGAGGACGGCGAGGCCGGCCGGGTTGTTCGTGATCGTGCAGTTGTCCGGCTGCGCGCCCGGGCCTTCGTTGAAGCAGTAGTCCTCGAAGAGGTCATGCTGGGTGCGCTTCTCCCAGGTCACGTCGAGCGACGTGTTGCGGAAGATGCGCTGCGTGAAGCCGAGGGAGTACTGGTTGCTGAAGCTCGGCGAGAGGTTCGGATCGTACTCGCCGCCCGTGAGACCGCCCTGCGGGGCGTTCTGCGGAGCGTAGACCTGCGTGGTCTGGTTGAGGCGGAAGGTGCGGGAGATCTGGGGCTGGACGACGCCGAAGTTCGGCAGCGTGAGCTGGTTGTCGTCCATGATCTTGCCGCCGTAAGCGTGCACGATCGTGTTGCCGTTGTTGAAGAAGTCATAGGCCACGCCGAGGCGCGGCTGGACCATGTCGAACGTCGGAACGGTGTTGCCCTTGACCGAGAAGTTCACGCGGTCGTAGCGGAGGCCGACGCGCAGGGTCAGGCGCGGGATCGGGTTCCACTGATCCTGAGCGTAGATCGACTGCTGCTTGGCCGAGACTTCCTGCGCCGGGTTCTCGACGGACAGCGTGAACTGCTTGATGGGGACCGCGCGGGTCGGCGCATCGGCGATGGTCAGGTTCGCCACGCACTTCGCACCCTGGGGGAAGCCGAACGCCGGGGAGCAGAAGGCCGGGTTGTAGCCCGGGATCAGCGTCGGATCACCGACGGCATTGTTGAAGCTGGAGAACTTGTCCTTCTCGTAGCCGAGGCCGACCTTGAACGCGTGCGTACCGATGCGCTCCAGGTAGTAGGTCGTGGAGGCGACGAGCTCGTCGCGGGTGGCTTCGCGAGCCTGGAAGTTTGTGTAGTTGACCGAGCGGATGGTCGTGTCGGCGTTGAAGACGCCCGGGGTCTTGAAGTCGCCGCTCATCGGCTGGACGGCGAGGCTGCCGGGGTTGTGGCCGAGCTGCACGTTGGCCAGCCAGCGGGAGCTGAGGATCGAGTCCCAGCCGAGGCTGATGCCGCGCGTGTGCTGCGACTGGCGCGCATCCGCTTCCGGACGGTACGAGGAGCTGAACTGGATGTTCGTGATGTTCGCGTGCGAGTCGAAGAACCGGGCCTGAAGGGTCTGGTTCTCGATCGGCGTGAAGGTCAGCTTCGCCAGCGAGTCCCAGCCGGTGAAGTCGCGCGAGCCGGGCTGGAAGCCGAAGACGTTCGGCGCCTGGCGGCTGGTGCGCGGGCTGGAGGAGGAGGCGAAGAACCACAGACGGTCGCGAAGAACCGGGCCGCCGAGGGTGGCCTGGGGCTGCTTCGACTTCGTGGTCTGGGCGTTCTTGTTGAAACGGAGGTTGTTCGTGTTCGGAATCTTCTCCGAGCCCTGGGTCAGGAAGTCCGGGTCGTTGTAGCGGACGTCGAGGGAGCCGGAGAAGCGGTTGCCGCCCGACTTGGTGATGACGTTGATCGTGCCGCCGGAGGCCTTGCCGTACTCGGCGTCCTTACCGAACGTCTGGATCGAGACTTCCTGGATGGCGTCGAACGCGAGGTTCGAGCCGAAGGTGTGCGTGACCGGGTCGGTCGTGTTCAGACCGTCGAGGTTGTACACGTTCTGGGCGTTGTTCGCGCCCGCGACGTTCGGATTCGCGCCACCGCCGACGCCCGGCGCCTGCTGCAGCACGTTCTGGTAGCTGCGGTTCGCGGAGCCGACCGAGGCGTACTTCAGGTGGTCTTCCTTGAACGTCTGGACCGTGCCGGTCTGCGTCGGGTCGATGACGACCTGGCTGGCCGTGACGGTCACGGTGTCGGAGACCGCGAGCGACATCTGCACGTTCTGCGTCGTGCTCTGCGTGGCCGCGACCTGGATGCCTTCACGAATCTGCGACTTGACGCCGCTCAGCGTGAACTCCGCGCGGTAGGTGCCCGGAGGGACCAGCGGGAAGATGAACTGACCGTTCTCGTCGGAGACCGACGTACGGGTGCCCTGCAGCTGCGGGCTGGTGATCGTCACGGTCACACCGGGCAGCACTGCGCCCGACGTATCCGTCACTCTCCCGATGAGTGCTCCAGTGGTCGGCGACGTCTGCGCAACCCCGATGACCGGGATCAGCAGGCAAAGCAGAGCCAGAGCCGCTTTGAAACGAAAAGGCTTGGACATTCACTCTCCTCCTGTTGTTGGTGCTGTCTGCGAAAAAAGAACGACAAAAAACCAACGGCGGCTCCCGCTCTCCCAAGCGGAAGACACCGTGTGTGGCGCACGAAACTGCAGGTTCCGAACCGGGCGTGCCGGAACAGTCAATTGTTTGTGAAAGCGCTGTTTAGCGGCCGGGAGGGTATCACGCGCAGTTTTGTGAATCCAAGGATTTGATGATTCGGTTGGAATCTCCGAATTCGCCCCGTCCGCCAGGGCGGTAGAATTCCGCATGCGCCTTCGTTTCGCCGCTCTCCTCTCGCTGGCGATCCTCGCCGCCGCTCCCTCCCGGGCCTCGTGCATCCACGGCTACGTGAAGGGCGTCGCCGACCGCGCGATCCCCGGCGCGACGATCACGATCTTCGAGCGCGAGTCGGACGCGGCGCGCAGCGAGCGCCGCGAGCAGGTCCATCCCCGCGCCGTCTTCCGCCGCGGCGTCTCGAACGCGAAAGGCTGGTTCCGCGTCGATCCCCGCCGCCGCGGCAACTACGACGTCCTCGTCACCGCCCCCGGCTACGCCCCCCGTCTCCTCCGGGCCGCCGCCGGCGTGAACCTCGGCAACGTGCAGCTCACGCCCGCGCGCGAGACGCGCGTCGCGTTCACGTGCGGCCAGGCGCCGATCGTCGGCGCGCCGGTCGTGGTGGTCGCGCGCGACGGCGCGGAGCTGTTCCTCAATACCGATCCCGCCGGCGCGCTTCGCATCCCCGAGCCGGCGCTCTGGGTGGACGAAGTGGTCGTCGCGACGTCGACCGGCCCGCTGCGCCTCCATCAGCCAAGACTGACGGGCGCGGTCGAGCTGGCATCGTGCAGGCAGTAGACAATTGTGGTCGCATTCTTTTCTCGATTTAGGAGAGTTGCATGAACGTTCGTCGAACGATCCGCTTCGCCATCGCTCTGCCGGTGGCGCTCGTCGGCTCGATCGCCATCCTGCTCGCCTTCCAGGTCCGGGACCTCCTGGGCGATGCCGAATGGGTACGCCACACCGTGCAGGTGAAGGCGGAGGTCTACGAGGCGCAGAAGCTCCTGCTCGATCAGGAGTCGGGCCTGCGCGGATTTCTCCTCACCCGGGAGAATCGTTTTCTCGAGCCTTACGTCGCCGGCTCCACCGCTTTGCCGACGACGCTCGATCATCTGGAGGAGCTGATCTCCGATGCGCCCCAGCGTCAGGAGCGCGTGCGCGATCTGCGCAATCAATACGCGCACTGGCACGAGTGGGCCGAGGCTTCGCGTCACGACGCTTCGCCGGACGTGACGGTGGCGATCTCGCCCCAGCTGCGCGAGATGCTTTCGCAACGGAAGGAGGCAATGGACCAGATGCGCGAGGTCGCGTCGCGCATGCTGGTCGATGAGAACCGGTTGCAGGAGGAGCGGCAGACGCGCCTGTCGTCGCGCGTGCGCACGTTCGCCATCTCGACCGGCATCCTCTTCGCGCTGTTCGCCGTGCTCTCCGCGACGCTGCTCCGCCTCTGGATCCGCCA
>JAFAVZ010000591.1 GCA_019242175.1 Acidobacteriota bacterium | reverse complement strand
ATCCGATCGAGGCGATGTCGATGCTCAGCTATCTGGTCGCGCGCGACTCCCGCGCCGTCACGCGCTTCCAGGCCGCGCAACAGCAGCTCAGCCTGCGCTACTTCGATCTCGCCGACCGCCAGAAGCGACTGGCCCAGATGCGCCGCGTCGTCGAAGACCGGCGCAAGGCGGTCGCCGCGTCGCACGTGCAGAAGCAGAAGCTCGTCGCCTCGCTCAACACCGAAGTCAGCGCCTCGGCGCAAAACCTGGCGGAGCTCGAAGAACGCGCGCGGCGGCTGGAACGTCTCATCGACAACCTCTCGAAGCAGCAGCGCGTCGGCGCGGCGAGCGACATCCGGGCCGCGCAGGGCGCGCTCGCATGGCCGGTGGAGGGGAAAGTCATCGAACGTTTTGGCAAACAACGGAACCCGAAATTTGACACGGTCACGTCCAACAACGGCCTTAAGATCGCAGCGGCCCCAGGCGTGTCCGTACGCGCGGTTTTCGGGGGAACAGTTCTTTTTTCGCAGTGGTTCAAGGGATACGGAAACTTGATCGTTCTGGATCACGGCAATCGGGTCTTCTCGCTCTACGGAAACCTCAAGGCGCCGGGCGTCATCGTCGGCGAACGTGTGGCGACGGGCCAGCCGATTGCAGGAGTGGGCGAGGCGGAAGACGGACAGTCCGGCTACCTCTACTTCGAGATCCGCAACGACAACCACCCCGAAGATCCGCAGACATGGTTGCGCTGAGGTGACCACCACAAGATGAGCAAGAAAAAGATCGCCTTCCTCTCCCTTTCCGTCGTCCTCATGCTCACGCTCCTCGGCGGAGCGGTCTTTGGACAGACGGCCCAGAAAAACAACATCTACCGCTACCTCAGCATCTTCTCCGAGGTTTATGACCTCGTGAAGAGCAACTACGTCGACCAGACCCAGGCCGATCAGCTGATGGACGGCGCATTCTCCGGCGTCACCGACGCCGTCGACGAATTCAGCTACTACGTTCCACCCGCGCAGATGACCGCGTACAAGACGTTCGATGGCGAGGAAGACAACGGCATCGGCCTCGTGGTCAGCAAGCGCTTCGGCTACGCGTACGTGCTGTCCGCGGTTCCGGGCTCGCCGGCGGCGAAGGCCGGCATCGAGCGCGGCGACTTCATCGAGAAGGTCGACGGCAAGAACGCCCAGAAGATGGCGATCTGGGAAGTGCGCAATGCGCTGCGCGCGAACAAAGCCGTGAAGCTCCACGTGATCCGCGGCGGCCAGACGAAGCGCGAGGATTTCACGCTCCAGCGCACCGACTTCCACCCGATGGCGCTCACGAACGAGACCGTGCGCGGCATCGCCGTCATCAAGATCCCGTACTTCGAGAAAGACACGGCGGCGCAGTTCAAGACCGCGCTCGAGCAGATCCGCAAGAGCGGCAACCGCAAGCTGATCGTCGACCTGCGGGGCAACGCCGGCGGCGACGTCGAGCAGGCGATCGCCGCGGCCGACGAGCTGCTGACGAGCGGCCTGATCACGTCGATCGAAGGCCGCAAGGTCGAGCAGCGCCGTTGGCAGGCCGACCGCGATACCGCGTACGACGGCGACCTCGAAGTCCTCACCGACAACTCGACGGCCGCCGGCGCCGAGGTTTTTGCTGCCGCGATTCATGGGAACCAGCGCGGCAAGCTCGTTGGCATCCCGACGTACGGCAAGGCAATCGTCCAGCAGTTCATCGGACTGCCGAGCGGCGGCGGCGTGCAGATGACGATCGGTCATTACACGACGCCCGACCTCAAGCCGATCAAGGAACAGGGCGTCCGTCCGGATGTGATCGTCGACCTCAGCGCGGCGGCGATTCCGGAGCCGGGCTCGAAGGACGCGGCGAAGAAACAGCCGGACCTCATCATGGAGAAGGCGCTGTCCCTCTTCACCGAGCAGCAGGCAGCGAAGAGCGCAGCGTAAGAATGTAGGGCCGGCTCTCCAGCCGGCCCAATATCAGCGCTGGGCCGGCTGGAGAGCCGGCCCTACATTTGCCGGCCCTACGTTACAATCGTTTCCATGGCAGGTCGGGAGGGGAGGAAGCCGGTGCGGCGGCGGGCGAGCTCATTTCGCAGCGTCGCGGTCCTGATGCTCCTTCCCATCACCGGCCTGATCGTGTTTCTGGGCTATCGCTTCTTCCGCGACTACCGCGTGCCCGCGGCGGCGCCCACCACGCAGACCGTCGACGCCTCGGTTCTCCCGCCGGTCAAGCCGAAAACCTCCGCGCCTCCGAAAACGCCCCAGAAGCGCGCGGGGGAGATCGTCCTCATCCTGGACGACATCGGTTTCTCGCATCAGCCGATTGCCGACGCGATGCGTATCGATCCCAACCTGAACTTCGCCGTGATCCCGAACGGCGCGCATGCCACTGACTACGCGCGCGAGCTGCACGAACGCGGCTTCGAAGTCCTCTGTCATTTGCCGATGGAGCCGATCGGCTATCCGCGCATGTCGCCCGGCCCGAATGCCGTCCTCACTTCGATGAGCGACGCGGAAGTCGCCCGAACCACGCGGGAGAACGTCGGGTCGGTGCCCTACGCGGTCGGCGTCAACAATCACATGGGCTCGCGCGCCACGTCCGATCGTCGCGTCATGGCGAGCGTTCTCTCCGCGCTCCCCAAGGGGATGTACTTCATCGACTCCAAGACCGTCGGCACCTCCGTCGCGGGATCGTTGGCGAAGGAGATGAACATCCGCACCGCATCGCGCAACGTGTTCCTCGATGACGAACAGACCGAGATCGCGGTGCGCAAACAGCTCGCGGAGTTGGCGGAGGAGGCGGAGACGAAAGGCGTCGCGGTGGGCATCGGCCATCCGTATCCGGTGACCGTGCGCGTCCTCAACGAAGAAGTGCCGAAGCTGCGCACGCGCGGCTTCCGCCTGCTGCGCGCGAGCGCGGTAGTGGAGTGATGGCGGAGTAGCGGTTGCTCCTCGCGCTTTTCCTGATCGACCTCGCCGCCGGCCTGTACGTCTTCCTCCCGCTCGTCGGCCGGCGCAATGCGGGCGTGAAGTTCTACCGCATGGTGCTCATCATCAACGCCGTGCTCGCCCTCTGCGCCGCGGCGGCGCACTTTCTCGCGCATCGCAACGAGCTCGCGTTGGGCGACGTCGCGCCGGTCGTGCTCACCGTCCTGCTATGGATCGCGATGCCGTATCCGAAACGCGTAATCTATCGCGCCGCGTCGATCGCGACCGGCATCGCATACGTCGGCGCGGGCGTCTTCTCGTTCGATGCGGCGATGAATCCGTCGCACTTCGCCTGGAGCATCGCCGGGGCAATCTCCGCGATCGCACTCCTCGGCAGCGTCAACCTCGCGATGACCCTCGGCCACTGGTACCTCGTAGTTCGCGGCATGGCCATCGATCCGCTGAAGCGTCTGACGATCGCGACGCTCTTCGCCGCCGCGTTGCGCATCGTCGTCGTCCTCGCCGCGCTTCTCGGCGGAGCGCACGTCTACACCGACATCTTCTGGTGGATGCGCGCGGGCTGGGGCCTCC
>JAFAVZ010000578.1 GCA_019242175.1 Acidobacteriota bacterium | reverse complement strand
CGCCGACGCTTCCGTCACGAACGGCGTGAAAGCGTACGCCGTGCGATCGAGCATCACGGAGATGCTCGTGATGCCGCACGCGATCAACAGCGCGATGCCACCGAACAGCCAGCTCACACTCGGCTTCGCCCGATGCGCGGCGAGCGTCGCGAGTCCTAGCCCGACAAACGCCGTCAGCCTGCCGAGCGGGTCCTCCAGCGGAACGATCAGCAGTACGGCGGACGCCATCACGGTGCACGCGAATGCCGCTGCGTCGCGCATCGAGTTCACCGAACGTCGCCAGGCGAACGCGAGGAAAGCGAGTGCGGCCGTTACGTAGACCGCGAGCGGATAGCCGTGATTGCGCAGCGCATCCGCCGCTTCGTAGCTGATGAGCAGCGGGATGAACGCGATGTCGATCCAGTTCAGGAGCCGCGGCATCTCGCGCGTGCGCGACCACAAGCTCGACTGCGGGAGATGCGACTGATGGTCCAGCAGGAACAGCCAGAGCAACGCCGCGGAGAGGAGCACAGCGGCGACGATCCACGAGCGCGAGTCGAAGTACACCTGGGTGCGAATCGACGCCAGCGCGCCAAGCAGGGCGAGCCAGCGCAAGGCGGCGCGCTTCCGCTCTTCGGGCGCAAACGGAACGACGCCGGCCGCGGCGATCACGAAGGGGAACGCGAACGCGCAGAGCATGGCGGTCGTCGTGGTGCGAAACCCGACTTCAGCGGCCGAGAGACTGAAGAGCGCCGACGCCGCATAGAACACGCGCCACGCGACCGGCCACGCGCGCTGGCTGATGGCGAAACACGCGGGCAGCAGCGTGATGAGACCGTAGATGAGCAGCGCGTACACCCGGTCGCTGCCGTCGCTCGTGACAAAGGGGGCGATCGCCGCGCCGCCGAACCCGACGCACCAGAGCGGCTCGTCGTTCTCTATGTGCGCGAAGAAGGCGAGGATCCAGGAGATGAGCGCAGTGCCGGCGAACGCGACCCACGTTGGAACGAGATGGAAAGCCGGCCCCGCCGCGTACGCGCAGACCTGTACGATGACCAGCGCCAACGCGAGGATCGTCGAGCCGAAGGATCGTTCGCGCTTACGGAGCTGGAAGCCCCACGTTCCCAGCGCAGCCGCGAATGCCATTCCGATGACCACGCGCATCGGCGGACTGAGGTGCAGATATCCGTTCGAGTAGGCCCAGCTGAGGAATGTCCCGACGGCGAGCACCGCGGCGAGCACGGCGATCGCCAACATGCCGTAGCGGCCGGTCAGTCGCTCGAGGTCGAGCGAATCGGCCCGCTGGCGTCCTCGAGACTGGCGTTTGTCCGAATTCGAGAATGCTGAGCTCGTCGCACCGGCGTGACTTGGGCCGGCGTGCGAGGGGTTTGCGTCTGGAGACGTGGACGGATGGAGCTCCGCGCGAATGTGCGCGATCTCACTGGAGATCGCCGAGACGGCGCGCTCTAGACGTTCGAGGCGCTCTTCGATCGGCGAGGAAGATGACGGAGAGCTCACAGAGCGAACAATTGCGCTCGTTCCGTGGTAGGACAAGAGGCCGGTCCGTTCCACCGCGACGACGCGCGCACCACACGTGATACAGCTCACGGCCTCATTTGGTCCAAGCTGCTTTCCTGTGCAGTTTTGGAAAGGTCATTTGCAGAAGAGTCGATGCAGCAAACCGTAGAAGCACCAACGCCGGAAGCGCTCGCCGATCTCGTGGCGCGGTGCGCACAGATCAACCGATACACGACGCAGCTCACCGCCGTCGAAGAAACGCGAATTGCAGCGCTCTCCGCCGGCATTCTCACGATGCGTGGCGTGCTCGATTTGCCGGAGATCAAGTCGGAACGGCTGCCGGCGCGTCAGCGGCGGATCGGCCACTGGGCGCTCATGGGTCATCATCTCTCGGACGTAGCCACGCCGGCCATCCGGCATCTGCACGGCACGTTGGCGGTCGATGAGCACGAACAGGTAAAAATTCTCTCAAACCGCACATGGCGCGGGGCGTGGCGCGACATCACTCTCTGGCGCGACGGCGTGCACGGCCTCTCGGCGCACGATCTCATGGAGTATCTGGCGGCGTTGACGACGCTCGCGCAGGACCGCGCCCCGGATTCAGCGCGGGAGTTGCTGGTTCGCAGCAAGTCCGCCGCGGCGGCGGAGCTTCTGACGACAGCGCGTCCGCGAATGCGTTAACTGCGGCTGCGTCATCCTGACCGAAGCGAAGGACCCCTGTGCGCCGAGGACACCTCGTGTTCTCCTCGGCGGCACAGGGGTCCTTCGTCGCTTCGCTCCTCAGGATGACGCAGCGAGCGTTGCGGCGAGAGGCACGTCGTGCTCTCGCGCCCAACTGACCCACTCGGCCGTCGTGCGCTCGCGCATCTGTGCGGATGGGTCCCAGCCGATCGGAAGGTCGAGCAACTCATAGAAGCGCCGCTCGAAATGCGTCTCGAGCGCCGCGAGCGCGACGTGGCCGTCGCGTGTCGCGTAGATGCGATACCGAGGCGCACCGCCGCCGAGCGTCCCACCGGGCGCGGTGAGACCGTGGC
>JAFAVZ010000230.1 GCA_019242175.1 Acidobacteriota bacterium | reverse complement strand
CCGGTGTAGCGATGGAGCAGCGTCTGGAACGCGGCGAGGAAGACACGGACGGGAGGAACGACTGCTCCTTGGCGAACGCGCGGAGCGAAGCCGACAGATCGGCCGGCAACAGCTCGACGTGCGACGCGCCTTTGAAGCTCGGCGTCGCCTGGCGCGGGACATCAGGGAACAGCTCCAGCGTCGACAATTCGCCGGCGAGTTGCTGCTGCCAGTAGTCGGAGTGGAGGCGGCCCTCGGTGGAGGCGAGCATCGCCTCTTCCCACGCGACGAACTCTTCGTAGCCGGCGCGTTGCGTCTGCGGCACGGCGACCGGCTTGCCTTCCATCAGCGCCTGGCAGTTGCCGAACAGAGAACGCAGCAGCAGGACGGCCGAGACGCCGTCGAAGATCATGTGATGGATGGTCAGGAGAAGAACGCTCTCCCGACCGTTCAGCGTGAACAGCTCGATTCGGCTGAGCGGGCCGCGGCTCAGATCGAATGGCCGCTTGACGCGCTCTTTCAGGAAGGAGACGAGATCCTGGTGGTCGGCGACCTCGATGATCTGTTGTTCGATCGACGTGCGGCAGCTCTCATCGACGACGTGGCGCAGCACGCCGTCCGTCTCGACGATGCGCGAGGCGAGGATCGGATATTGATCGAGCGTCAGCTTCCACGCTTTGTCCAGCAGGTCGACGTCGACCGCGCCTTCGATCCTGACGCAGAGCGGCAGGTTGTACGCGGTCATCGCCGGGTTGATCTGCTGCAGGATGTACAGCCCCTTCTGTCCCGCGGCGAGCGGGAACTCCCGCGGCTTCGCCGGCGTGCGGCGCACGAGGTTCTGCGTGCCGCGTACGAGATTCTGCTTGCGGTCGCGGTCCTCCAGCCAGGCGAGGATCTCCGGCTTGTACCGGAGAATCCCCTTCTTGAGGTCGGAGGTGAGCGCTCCGCCGGGCGCGTAGCAGTTCAACTGCCCCGCCTCCGCCGAAAGCTTCACGCCGCGGCTGGCCAGAGCTCGGAGGAACTCCGTCACCGACTGGACTTCGACGGTTTCCATCAGAAGGTCACCTTTTCGTAGTTGTCGACGGAGGCCGCCGAGTCCTCCCAGAGGAGATCGTCGAAGAGCTGCTCCGGAGTCGCCTCGCGCAGCGAGAGCCGCGCGTCGACGGCGCCGTCGAGAACCGAGAGGTCGACGTCGAGCGGCTCCGTCGGCTCGACGATCGCGGACTCCACGCCCACTGCCTGCTCGACGATGTGCGCGGCGAGGCGCTCGACGGTGCCGTAGTCGAAGAGGCTCGACGGCTCGAGCGGCATGCGCAGCGTCTCGCTCAGTGAGCGGACGAGGTTGACCCCGACGATGGAGTCGACGCCGTAGTCGGACAGCGGCGCGTCATTGCGGATCGCCGAGGGCTGCAGACGCAGCTCGTCGCACAGCAGGTCGACGATGAGCTGGCGCACGCTCGCGTTCGTGATCGGTCCGGTGAAGACGCGCGGCGCGGGCGCGGTGGTCGTGGCCGCTGCGCTGTTGACGGTCTTGATCAGCGCAACTTGGCGCAGGTCGGCGCTCATCAGCGCCTCGAGCGCGGCCATGCCTTCTTCCGGCTCGATGGATCCGAGGCCGACGCGGGCCATGTTGCGGCGATGCGATTCGTCCGCGGCGACGCCGACGCTGCCCCAGTAGCCCCAGTTCATCGTCTTGACCGCGTAGGGCCGCTGCTGCTGGAGCATCTGGGCGAAGCTGTCTTTGAAGACGCAGCCGGCGGTGTAGTTCGACTGGCCCGCGGGCCGCACGAACGAGACGATCGACGAGAAGAAGAGGAGGAAGTCGAGGTCGTCGCTGCCGAAGACATGGTCGAGGTTCGTGGCGACGTCGACCTTCGCGGAGAGGCTGGCCCGGAACGACGACTCATCCATGGCGGCGATGCTCTGGTCGTGGAGGACGAGCGCGGAGTGCACGACGCCGTGGATCGCGGGATAGACGTTGAGGATCACGTCGCGGGCCTGCGTCAGTGCGTCGATGTCGGTCGCATCGGCGGAGATGTAGAGCGGCGCGACGCCGAGCTGCGACAGCGCGTCGATCTTCTCGGCGATGGTCGCGTCGGCGGGACGGCGGCCGATCCAGACGACGTTCGCCTGGTATTTCTCGATCAGGAATCGCGTCCACACTTCGCCGATGCCGCCCGCGCCGCCGACGACGACGTAGACGCCGTTCTGGCGATAGGCGGCTTGCGTGGCTCGCGGCACGACGGCGGCCGGCGTGAGCGCCTGGCGGAACCACTCGCCGCCGCGATACGCGAGCCCGCTCCCCTGCTTGTCCCACGGCAGCGAAAGGCAATCCTGCGCGGTCAGGGAGACGAGCGAGTCGACGTCGAGGAGGCGGAGCGACCAGTGCGGATACTCCTTGGCCAGACTGCCGATGAGGCCCGCGACGCCGGCGTGGGCCGGGCGGACCGGCTCGCCGTCGACGACCTGCTGCGTCCTGCTGGTGATGACCGTCCACTGCACTTTCTTGTCGGCGTGACCCGCACGCAGGAGGCTCTTGATCGCCCGGAAGACGGCGAGCACGCCTTCTTCCTGACTCTCGCCGTCGGGCGCGATCCACAGCAGCTGATCGAACGCGCGCTCGCCGACAGCATCGATCTCCGCGAGCTCGGCGTTCGGGAACGAGCGGCGCGTCCATTCGAGGCGATCGTGGTCGCCGCCGATCAGAAGCACGGCGGCAGAGTCG
>JAFAVZ010000208.1 GCA_019242175.1 Acidobacteriota bacterium | reverse complement strand
TGTGCGCGAAGTCGACGACGATCTGCGGCGCGATGGTGATCGGCGCGTTGAGCGCCTTCGAGTGCTCGTTGAAGGCGCGCATGTTCTTCTGGCCGAGGCCTGCGTCGCCCCAGGCGTCGCCGACTTGCCACCAGAGCGGCATGCCCGTCGGCGCGAACGCCTTGCCTTTGAGAAGGCCGACGTCGACCGGCTGCGGAACCGGCGTCGTCTTGTAACCCGCGTAGCCGGCCTGCATTTCCTGCACGGTCACGACCTCGCGGCCGGCGGCCTTCAGCTGCTCGACGAAACGCTGGTAGGCGCGATCGGTGATGGCCTGCATCGTGGCGTCGTCGACGCCCTTCAGATCGACTTCCATCTTCATCTTCGCCGCGCCCGTCTCGCGTCCCGGGAGGTAGCTCGCGCGGACCATCGCCCGCGCCTCGTTGTGCGTGACGAAGACGACGCGGAAGCCGGTGACGGCGACGCGGTTCGACTTGGCGAATGCGGTGACCGTCTTCGCCCCGAACGTGCCGCCCATCTTCCCGTCGAACCACTCGCTCGGGTTGAGATCGGGAAGCGTGATGGGCGCCGGCTGCTGGGCGACCGCGGCGGTGGTGAGGGCGGCGGAGAGGAGGAGGGCGGAGAACGAACGCGAAATGCTCATACGAGAGATCGCGCAAAGGAGCCGGAAAATCCCTCATCCGAGTGTGCCCCAGCGCACACTCTCCGGCCTTCCAACGCGCCAGAATTCGGCGATGCGTTCCCTGTTCGCGCTTCTCGTGGTGCTGATCGTGATACCGGCGTTGGCGGCGCCGCCGGTGCAGGGTGGGCCGATTCCGGTGCCGTTGCCGCTCTTTCCGCCGAACAACTGGTGGAACCTCGACATCTCCAGCGCGCCGACGGCGCTCAACGGCGGGGACTACATCACCTTCATCGGTGCCACGCGCGGGCTGCATCCCGACTTCGGCGGCGATGCGGGCGGGGGCGACATCTACGGCATCCCGTACATCGTCGTCGACGGCGACCAGGCGAAGAAGGCCGTCCAGTTCGTGGAGTTCGGCAGTCAGAGCGATGGCGTGAACCATACGAACGGGCAGTCGTTCCCGTTCTATCCCGTCCCGGACGAGGCGAAGACGATGAACGGCTGGATCGAAGGCGGCCAGCCGGGCACGGTGGACCAGCGCAACTCGGCCGACCGGCACATGTTGATGGTCGACAAGACGAACAACGTCTTGTACGAGCTGTATCACGTCTGGTGGAACGGCTTGGCGTGGGAGGGGGGCTCGGGCGCGTTCTTCGACATGAAGACGAACGACCGGCGGCCGGAGGGATGGACGTCGGCGGATGCGGCGGGTCTGGCGATTCTGCCCGGCCTCTTGCGCTACGACGAAGTCTTCGGGCCGGACGAGATCCGTCACGCGATCCGCTTCACCTCGCGCGACTCGAACGGCCATGTCTTTCCTGCCTCGCACGATGCCGGCGGCCGCAGCGGCGCGTTGCCGTTGGGCTCGCGACTTCGGTTGAAGCAGGGGAAGATCATCACCAGCTATCCGCCCGAGGTGCAGAAGATCTTCCGCGCTTTCAAAAAGTACGGGTTGATCCTGGCCGACAACGGCACCGACATGTACATCGGCGGCGCGTACGACACGCGTTGGGACAACGGCGTGCTCAATCCCGCGTTCTCCTCGCTGAAGGCCGGCGACTTCGAGGTCATCCAGCTCGGGTGGAAGCCGCCGTTCACGCTCGTGATGACGCTCCCGAACCCGGCCGGCGCGAGCGATCCGGCTAACCTGACGGTCACGGTCTACGACGCGAACTACAACGTCGCCACCGCGTACACCGGCACGATCCATTTCACTTCGACGGACGGCGCTGCCACGCTCCCGGTCGACTACACGTTCACCGCCTCGGATGCCGGCGTGCACACGTTCGTGAACGGGCTGACGATGCGCACGTCCGGTTTGCAGTCCATCACGGCGTTCGACACGATCGCGCCGACGGTGACCGTGACGCAGAGCATCACCGTCGGTTCCGCGTCGCCGAAGAACGTGACGGCGACGACGGTCACGCCGACGCAGGTGCAGATCAGCTGGAGCGCCTCCTCGAGCGCGGCGCAGTACGAAGTGTTCCGCACGACGTCGACCGCCGGCGCGTTCGCGTCGATCGGCACGACCTCCGGCCTCTCCTTCAACGACAACTCCGTGAGCGCGAACGGGGTCTACGTCTACAAGGTGCGCGCGATCGATGCGGCGTCGCAGCCGTCGTCGCTCAGCGCGCCGGACGTCGCCACGACGATGCTCTTCACCGAGGATCCCGTCCTCGCCGGCGCGACGGTCGTGAAGGCGGTGCATGTCACGCAGCTCCGTCAGGCGGTCAACTTGCTGCGCACCGCGGCCGGCCTCGGCGCCGCCACGTTCACCGACTCGACGCCGACCGTCGTGAAGGCGGTGCACGTCGCGGAGTTGCGAAGCGCGCTCGGCCCGGCGCGTGTGGCGTTCGGGTTGAGCAACGTGACATACACCGATCCGACGCTCGCCGCCGGCGCGGTCGTGAAAGCCGCGCACGTGCAGGAGCTGCGCGCAGGAGTGAAGTAGCCGGGTGGAAAATGTAGGGCCGGCTCTCAGCCGGCCGCAGTCAGGCCTGATGCGGCGGGCGTCGCCCGCCGCGACCGCGTTTATGGGGCCGGCTGGAGAGCCGGCCCTACGTTCGCAATGACCTTCTTCGTCGTCGGCAGCTCCCGGTCCGGAACGACGCTGCTCAGCGTCCTGCTCGATCGCCATCCGCGGCTTTGCGTCACGCCCGAGACCGCGTTCTACAACGACGTCGCGCCGAAGCTCTGGTGGCGCAGCGAGCGCCGGTTGCGGCGTGTGCTCGAGACGTGGCGCCGTTTGCCGGAGCTAGGTCTTGATGCGGAAAGCGTCGTGGCTCGGGTGCGCGGGCGGCGTTGGCGAGCGGGCGACGTCTTGCGCGCCATCCTCGAGCTCTACGCGGAAAAGCGCGGCAAACCGACGGCGGGGGAGAAGACGCCGCAACATCTCGCGCACCTTCGCCGCATCTTTCGCGATTTCCCCGAGGCGAAGGCGTTGTGCATGTTGCGCGACGGCCGCGACGTCGCGCTTTCCATCGCAGCCATGCCGTGGGGTGTGCCGCTCCGCGCGGCCGCGCAGCAGTGGCGCGAAGCCGTTCAGCAGATGGAAACCATCGCGCGCAACGAGCCGGACCGATTCCGCATCGTCCGTTACGAAAAGCTCGCCGCTGATCCGGAAGGCGAGCTTCGTGCGATCATGATGTTCCTTGGCGAACAGTTCGACGCGCGACAACTCGACGCCGGCATCCCGAGCGGCGTCGTGCTCGCGCGGTCGATGGAGTGGAAGGGGCAAGCGTTGCAGCCGGTCGTCGCGGCGACTCGGCGGGGCGGAACTGGGGAGGAGGGCGCAATGCTGGAGCAACTGTTGGCGGCGGAGCTCGACCGTTTAGGCTATTTTTCCGGAAGGAATGGTAACCTATGAGAGTGACCGGCTTCCCGCTCGTCTCGATCATCCTTCCGGTCCGCAACGGAGAAGCCTTTCTCCCTGAGGCGCTTGCCAGCATCGGCGCCCAGACCTTCAGCGACTTCGAGCTCCTCATCATCGACGACGGCTCGACCGACGCCTCGCTCGCCATCGTGCGCGAGCACGCGGTGCGCGATCCGCGCATCCTCGTCGTCGAGCGCCAACATGAAGGCGTCGTCGGCACGCTCAACGCCGGCATCGCGTTGGCGCGCGGCCGTTACGTCGCGCGCATGGACGCGGATGACGTCGCGTTGCCCACGCGCCTCGAAAAGCAGATCGCGTTTCTCGACACGCATCCGGAATGCGTCGCGGTGGGCTCCGCCGTTGAGCTCATCGATCAGGAAGGCGAAGCCCTCGGCGACGCGCAATATCCCCGCACGCACGAGGAGATCACCGCGGCGCTGATGAATGCGCAGGATCATGCGACGCTCGTGCATCCGACGGTGATGGTCCGCCGCGCCGCGTTGCAGGAGGTGGGCGGATATCGCTCCAGCCGCTTCCCCTCCGAGGACCTCGACCTCTGGCTCCGCCTCAGCGACCTTGGCGAGCTCGCCAATCTCCCCGACCAACTCCTGCGCTACCGGCGGCACAAGAATTCCGTGTCGATGCGCGAGAATCTGCGGCAACGCATCCAGACCGAGGCGATCGTGGATGATGCGCGGCGGAAGCGCGGATTGCCGCTGTTGCCGCGTCGTGCGCCCGGACGTGGACGCCAGCCTTCCGAGGCTTACCACATCGCTTGCGCGCGGCTCGCGCTGCGGGCGGGGCGGCACCACGCGGCGCGGAAGCATGCGCGGGCGGGGATCGCGGCGGCGCCGCTGTCGCTGCATTCGTATCTCGCGCTTGC
The DNA here is from genome assembly GCA_019242175.1 of Acidobacteriota bacterium. Taxonomy (GTDB): domain Bacteria; phylum Acidobacteriota; class Thermoanaerobaculia; order Gp7-AA8; family Gp7-AA8; genus JAFAVZ01. Next base: position 2,023 of record JAFAVZ010000208.1, on the reverse strand, counting down.
GGCGAGCGTGGTGCCGAAACGGGCGATCGGATTCCTGCTGCGGCTCTACGAGCAGATGCGGGCGGTCATGGTGCCGCGCGTTTCGAGCAAGTCGAACGCGTGACGGTACGCCGCTTCGCTGCTCGCGATCTGCCGGCGCGCGGCTTCGAGCAGGCTCGCGCGGACGTGCGGCGCTTCGTTCCACGCGGCTTCGATCGCGGCGTCGAGATCGTCGAGTGAAGTGACGACGCGGCAGCCGTCGCCGAACTGCGCAGCGAGCCCGCGGAACTTGTCGAGGTAGTACGGCGAACGCGCGACGGTCACGACGGAGATGCCCATCGCGAGCGCCATCACCGCGGCGTGATAGCTGCCGGCGACGACGATGCGGCACTCGGGCAGCCGCTCGAGCGAGCCTTCGACGGAGTCGCCGAGGAGGAAGCGGATGGTGGCGAGGTCTTCTTCGCCCGGCTGCGTGGAGATCGGAATGGCGACGAGCGGCGCGTTGCGAGCGCGCAGCGCGCGGCCGATCGCGAGCAGGTAGGCGTCGTCGACGCCCGCGTACGGCGAGCGGCGCATGTTGACGCCGATCGTGTTGCCGAGCGCGGGCGGATGCGCGGCGTAGGCGAGCGCGATCGCGTCGTCGCCGGAGACCGTCATCCTCTCCGCATCCACTCCCATCGATTGGAGCAACGCCACGCTGGCGACGCCTTCCCGCAACGCGATGAAGTCGACGCGCGGCAGCACGGCGGCCGCGCGGCGGCGAAGGGCGGGATCGGACATCGGGCCGAGGCCCTGGCCCATGAGGATGGTGACGGCGCCGGAGTCGATCGCGAGCTCGATCGTCTCCAGAACGCGCGACGCGTGTTGGCGAAAGCAGTCATTGAGCGAGCCGGCGCCGGTCACGATCACGAGGTCGGCGTTGCGGATCGCGGCGAGGTAGGCGTCGATCGCGCGCGGGTTGCGATGCGAGGCTCTGAGCGCGATCTTCGCCAGGAAGCGCATCAGGCGCGGCGCGTGGCGACGCAGCGCGCGGAAAGCATCGGGCAGCAAGTCGAAATGCCCCTCGGCATTCCAGCCGAGGGAGCCATCGGGGGCGAGTGGGGTGGCTTGGGGATCGAGGCGCGCGATGGCGGCGGGTTCCTGCGTGTGGATCGTGATGGCGGCTTCGGGCCAACGCTCGCGGAGGCGGCGCAGGGCCACGGCGAGCATTGCGGCATCGCCTGCGTTGCGGTCGCGATAGCCGCTCGGCTCGACGAAGACGCGCACGGGAGCATTGTCCCTCATAGAATGACGGAGGAATGGAATCCGTCGACCTCCGCGTGCTTCCGGTGAACGAAGAGCCGCTGGCGCATGTCGTCCAGGAGCAGTTCGTCGCGCCGGCGCTGTTTGGCGAGCTGCGCCGTGCGTTTCCCGACTGCCCGCCGAGCAGCGGCCCGACCGGCTTTTCGCTCTATCAGCAGGACGCCGCGTACCAGGAGTTGCTCGCGTCGTCGCCGGCGTGGCGGACGCTGTACGAGACGTTTCACAGCCAACGCTTCATCGACTGGGGCATCGCGCAGTTCGCCGGGCTTTGGGAACGCGATTTTTCCCGTGCGCGGTACGTGCCGTATCACGAGGATCGCATCGACAAGGAACGGACGACGCTGCGCAAGGTCGAGCATGCGCCGGACGAGTTGTGGGTGCGGATGGACATCCACCAGGCACGCGTCGGCTACACGCGCGGCGTGCACGTCGATCACGCGCGGCGCCTCGTGTCGCTGCTGTTCTATTTCGTCGATCAGGACGAGGCGGGGATGGAGGGCGGGGAGCTCGTGCTCCATGGACCGCGTTGGAAACGTTGGCTCCGCCGCCCGACGGTCGTGACTCCGCGCGAGAACCTGATGCTCGCCTTTCCTTGCTCGAACCGCTCCTGGCATTCGGTGCCTCGCATCACGGCGATGCAGAAGCCGCGCAATTACATCCAGGTGCACATCTCGAGCTCGGTCGACGTCTGGAAGCGTTAGCCCTTGCCGCGCATCGCGTCGACGCTCCACGGTCCCGGACC
>JAFAVZ010000139.1 GCA_019242175.1 Acidobacteriota bacterium | reverse complement strand
CTCGGGATAGCGGCCGATGATGCTGAGAACGAACGCGTGCTCCCGCAGCGCCTGAGCGCGGAGCGTGATCACGGTGTCCGAGGGATAATCGGTGATGCTGAGGGCGTTGGCGATCTCTCCGGCGAGCGTCGTCGCCTGGAAAGCATCGTTGGGGGAGCGTTCGAGAATCTGAGGGATGCGCGAGACCAGCTCGCGCACGACGCCGGCGCTGCGGGCGGCGGGATTTTTCCGCATCCGCGTCGACCACCAGGCCGAGGGGCCGGTGAGCACTTCGTCGCAGAGGTCGGCGGCTTCCGCGTCTTCCTTCTTCAGGCGCGCGGCGAAGGCGGCCACTTCCGAGAGACGGGCGGGAGGAGGGGCGGGGACGGCCGCCTCGTTCCAGACATCTTCATCCTCGAGCAGCAGGATCGTGTCCTTGTGCGAGGCGATCTCCGCCGCGCACGTCGCGCAATCCACCGCATGCGCGTCGATCTCCTCGCGAATCGGCGAGGTGCCTTCGACATACTGGAAGAGCGTTTCGTCGTCGTAGTGTCCAAACATGATGGATGAGATTACGGCCGTCAAAATAGCACGAATGAAGGATACGTTGCCAACTATTTTTCCGGGGATGTGGCACACGCTCCCGACAGAGGTGTGACCGGGAGACGGAATTCCCTACCCTCAATTTTCAAATGCTCTTCACCAACGGCTTTCCGGGCCCGACCGTTGCAGTCGCGCCGGCCATGTTCACGTTGAATGCCGATCATGCCAGGCAGCTGCAGTGGGAGACGGAAGGGAATCCCGAGGCGGGCGACATCGCGCGCCGGTTCCTCGCTGGAGAACGCGAGCTCCTGCGCCTTCATGCCTCCACCGGAGCGCCCGCGCGCGATCTCCACGAGTTCCTCGAGGCTACCGAAGACGCGCTCGTCGTGCGCCGCGCGCCGGGCGGCGAGATCCTCGTCGCGCCGCAGGGCGACGGCCCGACGCTCCTCGTGAGCGGCAAGACCGCGGACGTCCTCCGCAACTACCTCGACGACCGCCCCGTGCGCATGCAGGACCGCTTCGACATGACGCAGCGGTTGCGCCGCAACACGGTCTAGCCCGACAATCGCCGGCAGTCCTTTCCAACTGGAGGTGCCGGTTTGCTGCAACGTCTGTCGGCGGCAGCTTTCGTTTTCCTTTTCCTCGCCTGCGGGGGAGCAAAAGAGTCACCGTCGCACGCGGCAGCGAACGCCGCGCCGTCCGCCGTGCCCGCCGCTGCGTCTGCGGGTCCGCGCGACGGCGGCCGCCTCACCCGCCGCCTCGAGGCGGACGTCAACACCCTGAACTTCCTCCTCCACACCAGCGACTACGAGCGCTACATCCTCGACTATCTCTACGACCCGATCCTCACCGTAGACGCGAACGTGCAGCCGGCGCCCGGCGCCGCGAAGTCGTGGGAAGTCTCGCCGGACGGGAAGACGTACACGTTCCACCTCGATCCGAACGCCACGTTCAGCGACGGCACGCGCGTCACGGCCAAAGACCTCGTCTTCACCCTCAACAAACTGCTCGACGAACAATCGCAGCAGTTCGCGACGTGGTTCGAGCATCTCGACCGCACCCAGACGCGCGCCGCCGACGAATTCACGGCGGTCGTTGTCTTCAAGGAAGCGCGTCCCGGCCAGCTGTTCGCGTTCAACATCGGCATCCTCCCCGAGCACGTCTACGCGAAAGGCAATTTCAAGAACGACTACAACGACACGGCGGTCGGCAACGGGCCCTATCGCCTGGTACGGCGGGAGAAGGGAACGTCGATCCTCCTCGAGCGCCGCGACGACTACAAAGGCGTGCGGCCGCACATCGCCAGCATCCTGTTCAAGGTCGTGAACGACAACTCCGTCGCGCTCCAGGCCGTGCAACGGGGAGACGTCGACGAGACGCGCGTGCCGCTCGACCTCTGGTACCTGAAGAAGGACTCGTTGGCGGCCGACGTCAACTTCCAGCAGACGTTCCGCCTCGCCTACAACTGCATCCTCTGGAACGAGCGCAGTCCGGCGCTGGCGGAGAAGACCGTCCGCCGCGCGTTGGCCATGGCCTACGACCGCCGGCGCATCATCGACTCGCTCTATCACGGCGCCGCGCGGGCGATGACCGGCCCGTTCACGCCGGATCAATGGGCGCGCGATCCGGACGTGCAGCCGATCGCGTACGATCCGGCCGGCGCGCGCCGTCTCCTCGAAGCGGACGGCTGGCGCGACGCGGACGGCGACGGCATCCTGGAGAAGAACGGCCGCAAGCTCTCCTTCGAAGTCGTCTATCCCGCCGGCGACACGATCGGCAACTCCCAGTCGCAGATCTTCCAGGCCGCGCTCAAGCCGATCGGCGTCGACATGCGCATCCGCACCATGGACGGCGCGACGTTCTTCGACAAAGTGATGCGCGGCGACTTCGAGGCGGCGATGATGGCCTGGTCCCTCGATCCCGATCCGGACGTCTATCCGCTCTTCCACTCCTCGCAGGGCCCGCCGGGCGGCATGAACGTCATCCGCTATCGCAACGCGGCGCTCGACGGCCTGATCGACCGCAGCCGCAAGGAGATGGATCCGCAGAAGCGTGCGGACCTCTTCCGCCAGATCCATCGCGCGCTCGCCGACGACCAGCCGTATCTCTGGACGGTGCAGGTGGCGAGCACCTGGGCCTTCCGCAAACGGGTCCACGGCGTGGAGTCGTCGAAGGGGATGGGCTTCTTCTTCTGGCAGCCCGGCCCGCGCAACTGGTGGATCGAAGAAAAAGAGTGACGCGAGAAAAAACGAGACATTTGTGGCCCGGGTCACAGGCAGCCGCGGAGAGCGGATGCATAATGTCCCGCATCGTCCAACCCAACTAGTTCACGGAGGAGTCATTTCATGAAGCGCATTTTTCTCGGGATTCTCGTGGTCGTGTCCCTGGCCGGCTCCGCTTTCGCCGCCAACAAGCCCTCGATCGGCGTCGCGGAGTTCCGGAACGACACGTCCGCAGGATGGTGGTACGGCGGCGCGGGCAACGACCTCGCCGGCATGTTGACGAACGAGCTCGCATCGACGGAGAAGTTCAAGATCGTCGAGCGCGCGAAGCTGGACTCGGTGCTCCAGGAGCAGGATCTCGCCGCCTCCGGCCGTGTGGCCAAAGGCAGCGCGGCGAAGGTCGGCAAGCTGACCGGCGCGAAGTACCTCGTCATGGGCACGGTCTCGGCCTATGAAGAGAAGACCCAGGGCGGCGGCGGTGGCCTCAGCTTCAAGGGCATCTCCATCGGAGGCAAGAAGGACGACGCGTACATCGCCGTCGACATCCGCGTGGTCGACACGACCACCGGCGAAGTCTCCTTCACCCGCACCGTCGAGGCGCGCTCCAGCAGCTACGGCCTCTCCGGCGGCCTCTCCCGCGGCGGGTTCTCCGGCGGCCTCGGCAAATATGCGAACACCCCGGCCGGCAAAGCCATCCGCGCCTGCCTCGTCGAAGTCTCCGACTACCTCAGCTGCGTGATGGTCGACCAGGACGAGTGCACGCAGGAGTACCAGGCGAAGGAATCCGCCCGCCGCCAGAAGACGAAGAAGTCGATCAAGCTCGAGTAGTTCTTTCCCCTCATCACCGCTTCTTCACCGAGAGGCCGGCGCCATCGCCGGCCTCTTTGTTTTAGAGTCGGCCTTTCGGAAAGGAGATCCGAAACGATGTCTCGTGCAATCCCCGAAGGTTCCGAAGGGGTGATCCCCTACCTCTGCATCGATGGCGCATCCGACGCGATCGAGCTCTACAAGAAGGTGTTCGGCGCGACGGAGATCTATTGGATGGCCCAACCCGACGGACGGATCGGCCACGCCGAGATCCGCATCCACGGCCGCCCGATCTACATAGCCGACGAATTCGCCGAGATGGGCTTCCACGGCCCGAAGCACTACGGCGGAACGCCGGTGATGCTCCACCTCTACGTCGAAGACGTCGACGCGACGATGAAGGCGGCAGAGGAGAGCGGAGCGAAGATCACACGCCCGGCGGAGACGCAGTTCTACGGCGACCGCGGCGGCAGTCTGCTCGACCCGTACGGCCACAACTGGTACGTCTCGACGCACGTGGAAGACGTCTCGGAAGACGAGATCCAGCGCCGCGCGCAGGAGAAGCTCGGCAAGAAAGAGTAGTCTTTCCTTCGGCGGCTCCGTTCCCGCGGAGCCGCCTCCTTCCTCGATGCCTCCCGAAGTCACCGCGATCGTCACGACGAATGCCCGCCCAGCCCACGTGCAGGAGGCGATCGCGTCTTTGCGCGCGGAAACGCACGAGAGCGTCGAGCTGGTCGTCGTGGATGACGGGTGCGGATTTACTGCACCTTCCGGTCTCCCGCTGCGCGTCGTCCAAGGCGTCGATCTCGGCGTCGGCCGCGCCCGCAACCTCGGTCTCGCCGCCGCCCAGGGCGAATTCGTCCTCTTTCTCGATGATGACGACGTCGCGCTGCCGCATCGCATCGCGACGCTCGTAAGCGCCGCGCGCCGGCATCAGGCGGAGGTCTGCTTCGGTAGGACGCGGCGCGTGCTCGATCAAGAACGTAGGGCCGGCTCTCCAGCCGGCCCAGCATCGATATCGGGCCGGCTGGAGAGCCGGCCCTACGTTTTTGACGGACCGTCCCAAGGGCTGCCGGACGTGCCGACGCATTTGCCGTCGTCGCAACGCGTCGCATTCGCGGACCTGTTGACGTGCGCGCCGCACATCAACGCGGTGCTCGCGCGCACGGAGACGCTGCGCGCCGTCGGCGGCTTTGACGCCGAGGCGCGCCACTTCGACGACTGGTCCGCGTGGCTGCGCCTCGCCGATCGCGGTGCCGTGATCTGGAGCGTTCCGGAGACGGTCGCCGAATGGCGCATCCATCAACTCGGCCTCTCCGGCAAGGTGCTGGGGGATCGGGCGATGAAGACGCGGGTGCTGTCGCTCTTCGATCGCCTCGAGCCGAGTCTCTCGAACACGAACGCACGCGCCGTGGCCGCGGCGCGGGAGATCGTGAAGCTGGCGGACATCGCGACGTACGACGACTACGCAGACGCGATGGCCGCCGCGCGCCCTGAACTGCGCGTCTGAATGCTCTCCAACTACCCCGCGGAGTGGCTCCTCGGCGGGGACCGGTTCCGCCGATCATGCTTTTTCATAAAGACGCTTCTGTCCGCCGGCTGGTGAATCCGCTGACCGGTTCCACGACATGGGTCGAGATGGAGGGCACGGTCGTGCGCAAGGTGTGGAACGGGTGGGCGAATCTCGTGGAGCTCGGCGCTCAGGCTCTCGTCGCCATTCGGACCGCCGAAGATTTCGCGCTGCGCGTGAAGGTACGGATCCTTCGCCCTCTGCGGGGCTCAGGATGACACGGCGTGCGGCCCTCCCCAGTGTCATCCTGAACAGCGAAGACTGTGAAGGATCTCCCGGCATGTGCGCTTTCCGCCCGCATCAGGAGATCCTTCGCCCTCTGCGGGGCTCAGGATGACACGAGTGAGCAGGCCACGCACTTTCACCGCGCTGTCATCCTGAACAGCGAAGACTGTGAAGGATCCCCGGCACGTGCGCTTTCCGCCCGCATCAGGAGATCCTTCGCCCTCTGCGGGGCTCAGGATGACACGGGTGAGCAGGCCACGCACTTTCACCGCAGTGTCATCCTGAACAGCGAAGACTGTGAAGGATCTCCCGGCACGTGCGCTTTCCGCCCGCATCAGGAGATCCTTCGCCCTCTGCGGGGCTCAGGATGACACGAGTGAGCGGGCCACGCACTTTCACCGCAGTGTCATCCTGAACAGCGAAGACTGTGAAGGATCTCCCGGCATGTGCGCTTTTCGCCCGCATCAGGAGATCCTTCGCCCTCTGCGGGGCTCAGGATGACACGGGTGAGCAGGCCACGCACTTCACCGCAGTGTCATCCTGAACAGCGAAGACTGTGAAGGATCTCCCGGCACGTGCGCTTTCCGCCCGCAGCAGGAGATCCTTCGCCCTCTGCGGGGCTCAGGATGACAAGTTTGCGCTGGCTACCGCAACTCCCCCCGCTGTCATCCTGAACAGCGAAGACTGTGAAGGATCTCCCGGCACGTGCGCTTTCCGCCTGCATCAGGAGATCCTTAGCCCTCTGCGGGGCTCAGGATGACACGGGTGAGCAGGCCACGCACTTTCACCGCAGTGTCATCCTGAGCAGCGAAGACTGTGAAGGATCTCCCGGCACGTGCGCTTTCCGCCCGCATCGGGAGATCCTTCGCCCTCTGCGGGGCTCAGGATGACACGGGTGAGCAGGCCACGCACTTTCACCGCAGTGTCATCCTGAACAGCGAAGACTGTGAAGGATCTCCCGGCACGTGCGCTTTCCGCCCGCA
>JAFAVZ010000112.1 GCA_019242175.1 Acidobacteriota bacterium | reverse complement strand
TTCCGATCTAGACGCCGACCTTGCCGGACACCGGCTCCGGCAGCGTGTACTCGAGCAGCAGCTCGTCATCGAGATAGCCGCGAAGCTGCGTGCCATCCACCGCGATCCGCATGCGATGCCACTGGCCGAGCTTCAGCGGCACGTCGTGCACGCCTTTCTTCACGAAGCTGCGCTTCCCCTGCTTGAACGTCCAGAGGACCAGGTTGTCCTCTTTCCCGTTGAAGCGGACGGTGAGGTAGTCGCCGTTCGTCTTGAGGTTGAAGAGGATGCCGGCGCATTGATCGAGCTGCCCGCCGAGGAGGCGGAAGCGCATGGAGATCTCGCCGTTCGTGAAGCCGGGAACTTCTTTCGCCACCGAGTAGGGGAAGTACGCGTACGCCTTCACGCTGTCGATGAACTCCTCCTGCTTCGCGCCGTAGAGCGTCCGCGCTTTCGCCGCGAGACCGGCGGACGGCTGGCCTTTGATCCACTGCCGCCCGTCGACCTGCAGCACCGGCTTGCCACTGTCGTCATTGGCGATGAACCAGTCGCCGACGACGGAGAGGAAGCGCGCCGACGCATGGCCGGCACGCTCCTTCGAAAGGGAGATGACCTGCGGCTGCGCCGCCGCGAACAGCGACGACGCAACCGTGATTGCTGCAACCATTGGCATGACTCGGATCATCAGAACCTCGCCCTGATCTCGAATTGATATTGGCGGCCCGGATCGACGTTGCTGATCCCGCCGAGCGGGACGCCGAACGTGGAGAGTGCCTGGCCGTTCGTGTTGTTGCCGAACACGCCGTTGCGGCCCACGACGTTCTCGCGATTCGTCAGGTTCAGACCTTCGGCGCGAATGGAGAACTGGCGGCCGGCGATGCCGAACGACTTCTCGAGGAAAGCGTCGAGCGTGAAGGTCGACTCGTTGCGTCCCGCGTTGCGGCCGACCACGCTTCCGTCGATCACCGGCCGGTCCGTGTTCGCCGCATCGCCGTTGTTGTCCGCGCCGGTCGTGAGGTTGAACGGACGGCCGGAGGCTGCCGTCACGACGCCGCCCACCACGAGTCCGAACGGCACCTCGCGCCACGCGGTCAGCACGCCGCGATGGCGCTGATCGAGCAGGCTGTCCGCCCACTCCGCGTTGAACGCATTCACGTCATTCGGATCGCCGCCCGGGGCGTCGGCCTCGATGTTGTTGCGCGCGTGAGACCAGGTGTAGCTGGCGAGCACGCCCGCGTGCTCGCTGAACGTGCGGCGCGCGGTGAGCTGCACGCCGCGGTACTTCGACTCGCCGAAGTTCGTCGTGACGAGGATGCGGCGATACCCGCCTGCGACCGGCGCGATGGGCCGCGTTCTGTCCGCGTCGACGGCCGAGCGCGTCTGCCCCGGCTGCGTCCGCACGAACGCGCTGGGAGCATTCGCGTCGAGGTTCCAGGGGATCTCCGTCGTGTGCGCGTAAACGCCGTCCACGGAGAGGAACCAGTGCGCGAGCAGCTCCCGCTCCAGGCCGAGCGTGGCCTGTTGCGTCCGCGGGTTCTGCAGCTCGCCGGGATAGAAGCGCAGTTTGGAAACGTCGAAGAACCGGCTGTAGTACGAGGCGCGATCGGGACGGATCGTGATGTCGCGCGCCGGCACGCTCGCGCCGGTGGGCAGCGCGGGCAGCGGCTGCAGCGAGGTGGGGAAGCCGAGCTGGCCCGGCGCGGCGCTGAAGTTGAAGAATCCCGTGGGGCCGCCGAGCTCCCACGCGGCGTCGATGTTGGACGCCAGTTGCGAATAGAAAACGCCGTAGCCGCCGCGCACGACCGTGTCGTTGCGGGGCGTCCAGGCGAAGCCGAGGCGCGGCGCCAGGTTGTTGCTGTCCCCGGTCAGCCGCTGGCGGTCGTAGCGCAGGCCGGCGTTGATGGTCAGCGTCTGGAGCGGGCGGAAGTCGTCCTGCACGAACACGGCGTACAGGTCGTCGTCGAGCGAGTACGTCGCATTGCCGAAGCTCTGCGTGTAGCGCGTGACGTCCGCGATGGTGAGGCTCGACGTCGGCACGGTCGGCGCGATGCCCGTGCGGAACGTGAACTGGCCGAGGGAGAACGGCGCGCCGAATTCCTGGCCGTTACCCCCCGAGCTGGAGTGCACCACGTCGACGCCGGCACGCAGGCTGTGCGCGCCGCCGAGCCAGCTCACGGTGTCGGCGAACTGGTACTGATCGTTGTGCAGCTTCGCGACCCGCGACTCCCCTTCCGTCGACACGCCGGGCCGGACGAACTGCGTCGAGATCTGATGCGGCTCGAACTCCGTGATGGGCGCGCCGCGCTGCGCGATCGCGCGCGCTTCGTTGAACAGCGCCGAGGACAGCATCAGGGTGTCGGAGAGCTGCAGCGAAGACGTCTCGCGGCGGAAGGTGCGGCCCGCGCTCGGCAGCGTCACGCCGCCGACCACATCGGCCGGGTTCGTATCGCGGAAGCGGTCGAGATTCGCGCGGGCGAAGAGCTGATTGCCCTCGCCGAGGGCGTGATCGACGCGAATCATCGCGAGCGTCTGGCGATAGGAGCCGGTGTAGACGCCCGGCGCGAGCGCGGAGGTGATCACCGAGTCGCGGTCCTGATCGTTGTACTCGAAGGCGGCGAAGAAATGCGTGCGGTCGCGGACGAGCGGACCGCCGATCGTGGCGCTGATCTGGCGCAGCTCGTCATCCGCATCGATGTGCGTGACCGGCGCGGAGGACTGCAGCGAGGCCGGGCGATAGAGCGCGATGACGTCGCCGGAGAGGTCGTTCGTGCCGGAGCGCGTGACGACGTTCAGCACGCTGCCCGTCGTGCGGCCGTACTCGGCGCTGAACGGATTGGTGAGCACGGTCAGCTCGTGCACCGCGGAGAGCGGGATGTTCGTGAAGATCGTCTGCCGTCCCCACGAGTCGTTCGCGGTGCTGCCGTCGATCGTGTAGCTCGTCTGGCGCCGTCCGCCGCCGTTGACGACGAAGAGCGTGTTGTTGAGGAAGAGGTCTCCGGTCCCGCGCGCGGGACGCACGGCGGAGTTGAGGAGGGGCAGCGACGTGATCTTGCGGCCGGCCACGGGAATCAGCCGCAGCGCGTCTTCGTCCAGCCGCGTGCCGAGCTCGGGCGAGTCGGCGCGCACGTGCTCCGTGGTGCCGGTGATGGTGACCGCTTCGGCAACGCCCGGCGTGAGACGCACGTTCAGCGTGGCGGTCTCGCCGGCGCGAAGTACGAAGGGGCCGTGAGCCACAGGCGCAAAGCCGGTGGAGGAGACGGTGAGGCGATAGGAGCCGCCGACCGGCAGCGTGCCGAAGGCGTAGTCGCCGGCGCTGTTCGACATTGCGGTGCGGCTCGCTCCGCCGTTCGTTTCTTCCAGCGTGGCGGTGGCGCCGGCCAGCGCGGCGCCGGTAGCGTCGGTGACGCGGCCGCGGATCGAAGCCGTGTCCGCGGTTTGAGCGAACACGCTCATGGTGAGGCAAAGCAGGATCAGCAATGCTGATGACAATCGCATGTGTGTTTCTCCGATGAGAACGGATGGCAACACGGCCTCCGCGCGTTCCCACGCGGCGTGTTGCGTTCTGCGGAAGACGAGCGCCCCGAGGCGGCGCTATAGGTTCAGGCGGCGGGTAGCGAGGAGCACGTCGCGCGCAGCGAGCGGCCGCGCGCCGCGCGCTTTGGCGGCCGGAGTCCGCTGTTGCGGGAACTCCGCGCGGCGTTCGAGGACGAGGAAAAGGAGCAGGGACGGGCCGGCCGTCTCGACGCTGTCGGCGCTCGCATCGAGGCGCGGCGTCGACTGTATCGCCAGGTCGGGACGCAGAGCGCTGCGCGGCCGGAGATGGCCGCCGTCGCGGTCGCCGTCGACCCATGCGATGACGCCGGCCTCGCCTTCGCGCGCCGGCTCGCCGCGATCGTCATCGACCAGCGTCGCCGCGCCGCTCGCCGCAGCCTTCAGACGATCCTGCGAGATCGCGAACTTCGCATCGACCTCGAGCTCGATCTCCCGTCGCTCATCGCCTGCCCGAATCAGGATTCGGGCATCGCCGGTCTCCACGTTCGGGACCTCGAAGGTGAAGCGCCGACGGTCGAGGTCGAGGTGGGGCGTGATGCGATACGCGTAGTGCCCGCCGCCGTCGACGGAGAGAAACGCTTCCCACTCCTCCGCGAAGCGCGGCACATCGGCCGACCAGCGAAGCGTGGCCGTCTCGCCGCCGCGGAGCACGGCGCCGTCGACCGGCTCGTCGAGCCGGACGCGGATCTCGGCCCCCAGCGGCAGCGCCGCGAGGAGCGCGAGCGCGCCCATCAGCCTCGGAAGAAATCGCATCGGTGCGCGTCATGATCGCGCAGGGCGGGCGAAAAGCGAAAGACAGCGCTCCGATCCGTATGATTGTTCCGACATGCTGGACCGGAAGTGGCCGATCCGAGGATGGCTGAGTATCCTCATCGCCGCGGCGGCGTTGCCGCTCCTGCTCCTGCTCATCGCCATGTTCATCTGGCAGGTGCGGCGCGAGCGCGCGGAGGCGCGCGATGCGGCGTTGCGCATCGCGCGGAACACCGCGGCGCAAATCCTCGCGCAGCACGAGCTTTCGGTGACGCTGCTGGCGCGGATGGCGCACCGCCCGGCAATCCGCGACTTCGGCGGACCCACGTGCGACTCCCTCTTCGGCGTCGTCGATCTTTTCCCGCAGTGGACGGACCTCCTTTTCTACGACGCGCGCGGCCGGCTGGTCTGCACCGCGGCGCCGGCGGGCGAGGACGGGGCGCTCTCCCTCGCCGTGCAGCGATCGGTCTCCGGCGGCATCGGCCGCGTCGCGCCACCCCACGGCCCGATCGTGCGGCTGGTGCGAGGACACTGGTTCTCCATCGTCACCCATCGCGTGACGGGCAGCGACGGCACTTTCCGCGGAACGCTGGCGGTGCTGCAGACGCTCGACTTCGCGCCGAGCGCCCTGCTGCAGCCGAACACAGTGGTCACGATCCTCGACCGCAACGGCGTCGTCGTGGCCCGGACGATCGAGGCCGAGCGGCTCGTCGGCTGGAAGGCCGCGGACGCCGAGGTGGCGAAGATCGCGATGCGGGAACGGGAGGGGCGGGCGGAGGCGCGCGGCCTCGACGGCGTCTCCCGCCAGTACGGCTTCACGACGATTCCGGCACTCGGCTGGACGGTCTCTGCAGGCGTCCCGACGGCCGACGTCATGCGCCCCGTGCAGGAGACCTTCCTCATCGGGGTGAGCGGCGGCATCGCGATCATCCTCCTCGTCACGCTGCTGGCCAGCGTGCTGTCCCGCGGCGTCGAGAAGCCGGTCAGCGCGCTCGTGAAGGCGGCGGAGGCAGCGGCCCGCGACGGCTACGGGCGGGCCGAGTCGGCGGGAGGACCGCTGGAGATCGCGCGCCTCTCCGCCGCGTTCAACGAAATGGTGGAGCGCCGCTCCGCCGCCGAGGCGCGGATGATGGAGAGCGAGCGCAATTTGAAGGCGCTCTCGGAGCGGCTCCTCACCGTGCAGGAAAACGAGCGCCGCCGCGTCTCCCGCGAGATCCACGACGACCTCGGCCAGGCTCTGACCGCCTTGAAGATGGACGTGATCGGCCTGCTGGAGAAAAGCCGACACGCTCCGGAGTCGGGGCCGCTGGTAGAGCGGATTCTTCACACGCTCGACTCGACCGCCACCGCCGTCCAGCGCATTTCCTCCGAGCTCCGCCCCAGCGTTCTCGACGACCTCGGCCTCTTCGCCGCGATCGAGTCGGAGGCGCGGCTGTTCGAGGAGCGCAGCGGGATCGAGTGCGAGATCTCCTTCCCGGACGAGCCGCCCGACCTGGACGGACCGGCGGCGACGGCGATCTACCGGATCTTCCAGGAGGCCCTGACGAACGTAGCCCGGCATTCGAACGCGAGCCGGGTCGAAGTGCGCTTCCGGGAGCGCGGGGACGAGGTGTTCCTGGAGATCCGCGACGACGGATGCGGCATCACAGCCGCACAGTCCGCCGATCCGGCCTCGCTCGGGCTCGCCGGCATTCGGGAACGGACGGACATGCTGGGCGGCACGGCGATGATCGAAGGGGTGCCCGGCCGAGGAACGATCGTGTCGGTGCGGATGCCCGTGGGGATGGAGAGGGAGAGCGGGACATGATCAACGTATTGATCGTGGACGATCACGACATCGTCCGCGAGGGCGTGAAGCAGATCGTCTCCGACACGACAGACATCGCTATTGCGGGCGAGGCGCGCACCGGAGGCGAGGCGCTTTCGGGGATCCGTCGCGGCAAGTGGGACCTCATCATCCTCGACCTCAACCTGCCGGATCGGGCCGGGCTGGAAGTGCTGTCCCAGCTGCGCACGACGGCGCCCCACATCCCGGTCCTGATCTTCAGCATGCATCGGGAGGCGTCTTACGCGACGCGGGCGCTGAAGGCCGGCGCGGCCGGATACGTCAGCAAGGACAACGCGCGCGCGCACCTCGTCGCGGCCATCCGGAAGGTGGCGCGCGGCGAACGGTTCCTCACGCCCGACCTCGCGGAGAGCGTCGCCTTCGGCGTCGTCGACGCGGCCGTGGAGAACGTGCACGAACGGTTGTCCGACCGCGAGTTCCAGGTGCTCTGCCTCATCGCGGCGGGGATGCCGCCGCGCGAGATCGCCGCGGAGTTGAACCTGAGCGTGCGGACGGTGGGAACGCATCGCACCCGCCTTCTGGCGAAGATGGCGCTGCGAAACAATGCGCAGCTGGTCCAATATGCCATCCAGCATCACTTACTGCCCGAAGGCAAGTAAGCAGTTTGCGTACAGAAGCGTCGGTGAATTCGCTCGCGCAGTTGCAGCAGTCGGCGGATGTCGCGGCGGGGGTCGCGCAACGATGATGCGTCGTCCCCCGGTCCCGACTCATGACGACATCGCCAGCGCTTCCTGCGGAGCGCCCGCCCGTGCTGCTCATCGACGACGATGAGCTGATCTCCCGCTCGCTGCGCGACTATCTCGTCGGGCAGGGATTGAAGGTCGACGTGGCCCTCGAGCCGACGGCGGCGGGCGCGCTCATGGCGCGCCGGCAGTACGGCGCGGTCGTCGTCGATCCCTATCTGACCGGCGGCATCCACAGCATGCAGCCGTCGCTCGTGGACACGATCCGCGCTCTTCAGCCCTACAGCACGATCATCGTGCTGACCGGCTATGGCTCGTCCTCGCTGCTGCACGCCGCGGCGTCCGACGGGGGCACGATCGTCTGTTCGAAACCGCAATCGTTCCTGGAGCTCAGCGAGCTCCTTCACAGCATTCCCATCCGCCATTCCAAGGAGAGGTTTCTATGAAGCGTTTCATCGTTGCGGCATTGCTGGCCATCGGACTGGTCGGCAGCGCGAACGCGCAGACCGCCGTCGTGGACCCCGACAAGTATCCGAATCTGGCCAACCCCATCGTGATGGCCCAACCCGGAAAACTGCCGGACATCGCGGAGTGCCGCGATGTGATCAACCAGACGGTCATCGACCTCGTGAACGAAAGCGATGTCGATCCGGGCGAAGTCTACGAGGCGAACCGCCGGGCGCACCCGAACATGATCATGGAGCCGCCGCCCGTGGAATGCGCGAGCAAACTTTGGAACGCGATCCGCGCCGACGGGCTCTCGCTTTCGGGCAAGAGGGTCGTGGTGCCGCCTGGCACCGAGGCGCTTTCGCTGCGCCAGTATCCGGTGGACTCGCTGTTCGATCTGCACGCGAGCTCCGCGTCGATCGGCACGAACGTCAATCCGGCGGGCGGCGTCGAGGGGTATCAGGGCGAGACCGCGATCTCGATCGACCCCAACAACCCGCAGCACATGGTGGCGTTCTCCAATACCTTCTACAAAGATCCCGCCCCCGCGTGCCAGTCGCCGACCGGCGGCACCGCGAACACCTACGGCACGATGGCGCTCTTCGGCTCGATCGACGGCGGCACGACCTGGACGTACAACTGCGCGCCCTGGCCTACGGGCGCGACGGGCGGCGTCACGGGCGCGGCCTTCTGGTTCGGCAGCGATCCCGCGCTGGCCTGGGACAGCAGCGGCCGGGCCTACGCCTGCTACATGCTCATCTCCCAGAACTCGGCCGGAACCGCGTCCGGCGCTTCGATCGTCGTGGCCCGCTCCGCCGACAACGGCACCACGTGGCAGAACCTCGGCATCGTCGTCAACAACATCACCTCCTCCACCGCCGGCGACGACAAGGAGATGATGGCCATCGACAACACGTCGGGCCAGCCTTTCTCCCACCCCGGCCGCATCTACGTGATCTGGGATGCCGCGAACAAGGAGAAGATCGCCTACTCGGATGACGGCAGCACCTGGACCACGGTCAACTTCGCCTCGAACACCGGCGCCATCGGCGGCAACGTCGTGGTCGGCGCCGACGGCACCGTCTACGTGATCTGGAACCGCTACAACGTCGAGACGATCGTCTTCTCCAAGTCGACCGACGGCGGCGCGACCTGGACGGCCCCGCAGGTCATCTCCACGATGTCCCTGCAGTCCTTCGGCACGAACAACACGCCTCCGGCGCAGAACTCGCGCGGCGTGAACGCGTTCGGCTCCATCGACATCGACCGCAACCCCGCCTCGCCGTACTTCAACACGCTCTACGTCTCTTTCCCCGACTTCCCGACCGGCACCACCACCGGCGCCGACATCAACACCTACGTGATCCGCTCCACGAACGGCGGCACGAGCTGGTCGTCGCGGGTGAAGGTGAACGACGACAACTTCGGCGCCACGCAGTTCTTCCCCTGGCTGTCCGTCGATCAATCCGACGGCTCGGTGAACGTGTCGTGGTACGACACCCGTCTCGACCCGCTCAACCGCAAGACGCAGATGGTCTACGCGCGCTCCATCGACGGCGGCGTGTCGTTCGAGCCGAATCTGCTCGTCACCGACGGCGGCTCCGCCTGGCGCAACAACGTCAGCTACGCGGACGAGAACAGCGTCGACAACCCGACGTTCAACGGCAACCAGTACGGCGACTACTCCGGCATCGCGGCTCTGAATCGCCAGGTGCATCCGCTCTGGACCGACTCGCGCTCGTTCTTCCCCACGGCCGATACGGTCTCGCCGACGCGCCGGGAAGACAACGGCACGTCCACGATCGTCAACTGCTCGGCGCCGAACGCGCTGATCGCGCCGCTGGTCAACTCGACCAGCGCGCCGAGCGTGGTCGTCTCCTGGAGCGCTCCCAGCTCCTGGGGCACGAACGCGACGGGCGGCACTTACTCGGTGTACCGCAACACCTCGAGCACGTTCCCCGGCGGCTCGCCGCTCGTCTCCGGTCTGACCGCGACGAGCTACGCGGACGTCACGGGCGTCGCGGCGACGACGTACTTCTATTTCGTGCGGGCGACGAACAACTGCCCCGGCACGGTGCTGACGCCGATGTCGACGGACTCGCCCGCCTCGCCGTCGGTCATCTTCGGCAATACGGGCAACGCGGTCGGTACGCTGCAGGGAACGGTCACCAGCGCCGGCAACCCGGTGAGCGGCGCGACCGTCACCGCGGGAACGCTGACCGCCACGACGAACGCCAGCGGCTTCTACCAGTTCGCGGCCATCGACGTCGGAACGTACACGGTCGGCGCGAGCGCCACCGGTTATGCCAGCGCGTCGGTCTCCGGCGTCACCGTCGCGGACGGCCTCACCACCGTCCAGAACCTTTCCCTCTCGGCGCTCACGGCGTCGAGTTCCTGCTTCACGGACACGACGTACACCGACTTCGGCGCCGGCACCGGCACGAATGTCGAGCTCACCACCAGCGTCGGCGACGTGAAGCTCGTGGTCGCCTCGGGCGGCCCGAACGTCCCCGACCGCCATGCGGATGACAACGGCTTCGGCTCCGGCTACGGCTTCAGCTCCACGGCGATCATCGGCCAGACGTTCACCCCCACCGTCACGGCGAACGTGACGAAGGTCGACGCGAGCCTCTGGTGCTCGGGCTGCTCGGGCACGAACCCGAACATCACGATGGAGCTCCGCACCACGGCCTCCAGCCAGCCGGTCATGACCGCAGGCGGCCTCCTCGGCTCCTCCACCGTCACCGGGACTTCCAGCGGCGTTCCGGCACCGTTCAGCTTCACGTTCAACGTTCCGCTCACGGCCGGCACCCAGTACGCCGTGGTCGTGCGCCTCGTGTCGAACCGCGCTACCGGCACGCAGGCCTGGTCCGCGAGCAGCGGCGACGTCATGACCGGCGGCCGCCGCGTCACCTGCACGACGACCACGTGCTCCAACCCGACCGGTACGAACGCGAACAGCGATTTGCTGTTCATCGAATACAACACCACGCCCACCGTCTACGCGACGAGCGGAACCCTCGTGTCCGTCGTCCGCGACAGCGGCGCGGTCGCCGGCTCGTCCGCCAACTGGAGCACGCTCTCCTGGACGGCCACGACGCCCGCGAACACCTCCGTGCAGTTCCAGGCCGCGGCCAGCAACAGCGCGTCGGGACCGTTCAACTTCGTCGGGCCCGACGGCACCGCGGCCACGTTCTTCACGACCTCCGGCGCATCGCTCTCCCAGTTCAACGGGAAGCGCTATCTGAAGACCAAGGCCATCCTCTCGACCACCGACACCACCACCACGCCGACGCTCAGCGACGTCACCGTCTGCAAGTCGGTGGTGAGCTGCGACGGGGAAGTTCCCACCGTGACGCCGACGCCCGCGCAGGTCTGCGCCGGTTCCACCGGCAACACGGCGAGCGGCCCGGCGGGCATGAGCAGCTACGCCTGGTCGATCACCAACGGCACCATCACCTCGGCCACCAACGCACAGTCGGTGACGTACACCGCCGGCTCCGCGGGCAGCGCCGTCCTGTCGCTGACCGTCACGAGCGCGTCCGGCTGCCAGACCGTCGGCACGGCGACCGTGCCGGTGAATGCGATCCCGGCCGCACCGACGATCACGCCGGCCGGTTCCGCGGCGTTCTGCACCGGCAGCAGCGTCACGCTGACCTCGAGCAGCGCGACCGGCAACCAGTGGTACCTCAACGGCAACCCGATCGGCGGCGCGACGAGCCAGACGTACGTCGCCTCCGCCACCGGCAACTACACGGTCGTCGCCACGACGGGCGGTTGCCCCAGCGCGCCGTCCGCGGCGACGGTCGTCACGCAGAACGCGCCTCCCGCCGCGCCGACCATCGCCATCAGCAACCTGCAGAACCTCACCGTGAGCGGCTCTTCGGGCTCCTTCACGTTGACCTTCAACGGCCAGACGACGACGGCACTCGCCTTCAATGCGAGCGCCGGATCGATCCAGGCCCAGCTCGGATCGCTGCCCACGATCGGCGGCGTCGGCGGAACGGTGAGCGTCACCGGCACCGGGGGCGTCTTCACCGTGACGTTCGGCGGCACGCTGACCGGCCCGCAGCCGCAGCTCCTCGCCACTCCCGGCGGCGGTGTGACTGTGAACGTGACGGCGGCGGCGGTCTGCGCTTCGTCGACCGGCAACACGGCCAGCGGCCCGGCCGGCGCG
>JAFAVZ010000034.1 GCA_019242175.1 Acidobacteriota bacterium | reverse complement strand
AATAGCCACGGGTTCCCTCTGGTTGTTCGCCGGGCCACCTAGCTTTCCCCACTTGCGGATGTTTTCTGGTCCGTGCTAGAAAGCGGGGCTCATTTTTCGGAGGTTCTTCGTGTACGCCATCATTCGTTCGGGTGGAAAGCAGTATCGGGTAGCAGAAGGCCAGACGGTCCGCGTCGAGCGCGACGTCCTCGGCTCGGCCGATCAGGACAAGGTCACGTTCAACGAGGTGCTCATGGTCGGCGGCGACAACCCGCAGGTCGGCACCCCGACGGTGAGCGGCGCTTCGGTCGCGGCCACGGTGGTTCGCGAGACGCGCGGCGAGAAGATCATCGTCTTCAAGAAGAAGCGCCGGAAGAATCACACCAAGCGGAAGCACGGTCACCGTCAGGACGTCGTCGAGCTCCGCATCGACAGCATCAGCGTCTAACCGGGATCAGGGAGGCACACCACAATGGCTCATAAAAAAGGTCAAGGCTCCTCGCGCAACGGTCGCGATTCGCAGCCGAAAATGCTCGGCGTCAAGCGCTTCGCCGGCCAGTTCGTCACCGGCGGCTCCATTCTCGTCCGCCAGCGCGGCACGCGTTTCTATCCCGGCGTGAACGTCGGCATCGGCCGCGACCACACGCTCTTCGCCAAGATCGATGGAATCGTTCAGTTCCACGACAAGGGCGCTCGCGGCCGTTTCATCAGCATCACCCCCGCCGAGTAACGTAGGACCGGCTTTCCGGCCGGCCCTTTTTCGCAGACCCAACATTTGGGCCGGCTCGCGCCGGCCCTACGTTTTTTCGGGAAAACCTCATGATGTTCATCGATCAGGCGACGATCCGCGTCAAAGCCGGCGACGGCGGCAGCGGATGCGTGGCCTTCCGGCGCGAAAAGTTCGTTCCCAAAGGCGGCCCGTCCGGCGGCGACGGCGGCGCGGGCGGATCCGTCTGGATCCAGGCCAGCAAGCGCCTCAACACCCTCTACCACCTGCAGTTTCAGCGCGAGTGGAAGGGCGGCCGCGGCGAGCACGGCATGGGCTCCAACTGCTCCGGCCAGGCCGGCAACGAAGCCGTGATCGAGCTCCCGATCGGGTCCGTCATTCGCGACAAGGAGTCGGGCGAGCTGATCGCCGACCTCGCGAACGACGGCGAACGCGTGCTCGTCGCCAAGGGCGGCCGCGGCGGCCAGGGCAACCAGCACTTCGCCACCGCGACGCGTCAGGCGCCGCGGTTCGCCCAGCCCGGTGAAGAAGGGGAGGAACGCCAGCTCTTCATCGAGCTGAAGCTCATCGCCGATGCCGGCATCGTCGGCCTCCCCAACGCCGGCAAGTCGACGCTCATCTCCGTGATCAGCGCGGCGAAGCCGAAGATCGCCGACTATCCCTTCACCACCCTCGTCCCCAACCTCGGCGTCGTCAAAGCGGACGACGACCAGACGTTCGTCGTCGCCGACATCCCCGGACTCATCGAAGGCGCCCACGAAGGCCACGGCCTCGGCGACCAGTTCCTCCGCCACGTCGAGCGCTGCTCGGTGCTCGTCCACCTCGTCGACCTCGCCACGAACGAGCATCCCGATCAGGATGCGGAAGTCATCGCCCGCGAGCTCCAGCTCTACTCGGAGACGCTCGCGCAGAAGCCGCGTATCGTCGTCGGCTCCAAGATCGATTCCGCAATCGAGGGCAACTCCGGAAAACTGCGCGCCTATGCGGAGCGCAACGGCTTCGCCTATCACGAGATCTCGGCCGTCGTGGGCGAGGGCGTGCGCGACCTGATCCGCATGCTGGCGCGAGTCGTGCGCTCTCATGCGGAGCAGAAAGAAGCAGCGGCGGCGTTGCCGGCCGCGTCGGCAGAATGAGAATCGGACTCTGCGGCGGGACTTTCGATCCCTTCCATCGCGGGCATCTCGACCCGATTCTCGCCGTGCGCGGACTGCTGGGCTGGGATCAGGTCATCTACATCCCGGCGTACATCCAGCCGTTCAAACGCGAGCAGGCGCCGGCCCCGGCTTACCACCGCTTCGTGATGGTCGGCATGGCGACGGTCGACGTCGACGGCGTCTTCGCCTCGCCGCTCGAGCTGGAGCGCGGCGCCGTTTCGTACACCGTCGACACGCTGGAGCAGGTCCGTTCCGAGCATCCCGAAGCCACGATCGACTGGATCATCGGCGACGACAACCTGACCCGTCTCGGCGAATGGAAGTCGATCGACCGCATCTTCGAGCTGGCGAACTTCGTCGTGCTCACGCGCGGCGGCGCGGAGGTGCCGGAGCCGTTGCGCGATCGCGTGACGGAGCCGCGGAAACGGATGCGGGAGGGATACATCGTCTGCGCCGAAAACAAGACCGTGCCGGTCTCTTCGACGGAGATCCGGCGGCGCATCCGCGGCAGGGAATCGATCGATGGACTGGTCGATCCGCGCGTGGCGCGCTACATTCATCACTACGCACTCTATGAGGAGCCCTCTTGAACGACTCGATTGAAAGCCGCGTCCGCCTCGCCGTCGCGGCAGCTCTGGACAAGAAGGCGTTCGATCTCGACGTCCTGTCGGTCGGCGCCCTCACGTCGATTGCCGACTACTTCATCATCACTTCCGCGAGCTCGGAGCGCCAGGCCGCGGCCATCGCCGACAACATCCTGGAGCAGCTGCGCGATCAGCTGAAAGTGAAGCCGCTCCTCGTCGAAGGCACGACGCCGGGCCGCTGGATCCTGCTCGACTTCGGCGACTTCATCGTGCACATCTTCACCGAGGATGTGCGGCGGTTCTATGGATTGGAACGGCTTTGGGGCGACGCGCCGAACGTCACCGCGGACTACGCCGACGCCGCCGATTTGCAGGATGCGCGGCTCAAGAAGACGTCGTGAGCTGACGCGCGCCGTCCGCACGAAGAGTGCGGTCATGCGCGCGCTCCTCGACACGGTCGACAAAGCCCTCGACCACGACGTCAACATCCTCATCCTCGGCGAGAGCGGCTCGGGCAAGGGCTGGCTCGCCGAGACCATCCACCGCTTCGGCAGCCGCCGCGACGAGCCGTTCGTGCACGTCGACTGCGCGGCCATCCCCGTCGACCTCTTCGAGAGCGAGCTTTTCGGTTTCGAGAAGGGGACGTTCACCGGCGCGGTCGATCGCAAAGCCGGCCGCCTCGAGCTGGCCAAACGCGGGACGGTGTACTTCGACGAGATCGCGTCGCTCGCGCAGTCGCAACAGGCGAAGCTCCTCCGCGCTCTCGAAGAGCGCCGTTTCACGCGCCTCGGCGGAGCCGGGGAAGTGCATCTCGAAGCGCGCGTCGTGTCGTCGTCGAGCGCGGACGTGAATGCGGCGCTGCGCCGCGATCTCCTGTATCGCATCAACGTGCTCACCGTGACGCTGCCGCCGCTGCGCGAACGCAAGGAAGACGTGGCGCGTCTCGCCGAAGGCTTCGCCCGGAACGCCGGCAAGCGCGTGCATGCCGACGCGTTGCGTCTGTTGGAGGATTACGCGTGGCCAGGCAACGTGCGCGAGCTGCGCAATGCGATCGAACGCGCGGCGCTGATGACCGACGGCGACACGATCGTACCGTCCGCGCTGCCGCTCGCCGAGCCCGCCGAACTGGTGACCGTCGCCGCGCGCGACGGCTGGACGCTCGACGAGCTGGAGGCGCGCTACATCCGCGAAGTGCTGCGCCAGACGAAAGAGAACTACTCCCGCGCCGCCGAGATCCTCGGCATCAATCGGAAGACGCTGCTGGAGAAGCGGCGCAAGTACGGGATCGAATGAATGGAGGGCCGGCTCTCCAGCCGGCCCAGCGTGGTCAGAATGGAAAGGAGGGCCGAGGCTATGCCAAGCAACGCACCGGCCCGTGGCCGGCGGCGGTGAAATTTCGTCTCATCTGGGTCCGTTCGAATGCCGACGCCGAGCTCGCGGCCGCGGGCGAGCGTTACCTCAATCGGATCAAGCACTTTTACCCGATCGAGGTGGTGGAAGTGGCTCCGGAGCGCAGTAGACAAGGCCGGAGCGACGAGGCTATCATCCGCGCCGATTCGGCGCGTCTGCTGGCCGCAATCCCGGAGCGGGGCTACACCGTAGTCCTCGACGAACGGGGCCAAACATTTGATTCTTTGAAGTTTGCAAAGTGGCTCGAACGGTTGACGATCGATAGCCCGCACGGAGTTCACTTCGTGATGGGAGGCGACGTCGGATTTGACGAGACCATCAGGCAGCGCGCCGATAAGCTGCTGAGCCTCTCAGCGATGACTCTCCCGCATCAGATCGCTCGGGTCGTCCTGTTGGAACAGATCTATCGAGCGTGCACGTTGATGCGCAACATCGCATACCACAAGTGAGGAGGCCGGCTTCCATGGCCAAGACCAAGACGAAAGTGAATCCCTACCAGCAGTACGAGGACGCGCTTCGCCAGAAGCAACACGAGCTCCTCGACTCGTACGAGCGCGACAAGGCCGCCGGCAACGCCCAGCCCGATGACGGCATCCAGGACCTCGCCGACAAAGCGGCGAGCGCCTACTCCAAAGAGCTGAACTTCTCCCTTTCCGACGCCGAGCGCAACCTCCTCATGAGCATCGACGAGGCCTTCACCCGCATGCGCAACGGCTCGTACGGCGTCTGCACGAACTGCGGCACGGAGATCGGCGAGAAGCGCCTCCAGGCCGTTCCCTGGACGCCGTTC
>JAFAVZ010000508.1 GCA_019242175.1 Acidobacteriota bacterium | reverse complement strand
GCTCGGCAACGCCTCGTGAATCCCGTCGGCGTCGTGCTCCGCGGCGACGAGGCGCGGGTAGACCACCAGGCCGCCGGTCTGGATGCTGAAGTCGTGGTAACCATCGCGGAAGTTCAGGCCGCGCACTTTGATGAGCTGCAGCCGTCGACGCGCGGCGCCGTACAGCGGCGTGTAGCGCTCGAGCTCCAGCACCCCGTGCGGAACGCTCTGCAGCTGGATGTCCTGGATCTCGGAAGTGCGGTCGTCGAGGCAGAGAACGGTGACGTCGCGGCTGGCGAAGAACTGCTTCAGCGCGAGGATCTGCTTGCGATAGCGGAGGCCGTTCTGAGCCAGGAGTCGGATTTCGCTGAGGGAGTCGAGCACGACGCGTTTCGGTCGCACGCGCTCCACTTCCTTGAGCATGCCCCGGATCGTCTCCCCGAGCTCGATCTCGCTCGGGTAGAAGACCGTCGAATCCTCTTCCTGCAGCTCCTCCTCGGGAATCATCTGCTCGAAGATCTCGATGCCGTCGAGATTCCAGTGATGCGATCCGGCAACGGCGGTCAGCTCGTCGCGCGACTCGGAGAGCGTAATGTAGAGCCCCCGCTCTCCATTTTTGGCCCCTTCGAGGAGGAACTGGAGGCCGAGGGTCGTCTTGCCGACGCCGGGATCACCCTGGATGAGATACACGCGATTTCGAGGGAAACCGCCGAGAAGGATGTGATCGAGTCCTCGGATCCCACTCGCTGCTACGTCGCTTGCCATACAAATCCGTCCGATTCGAAAGTCTGCTGAAGATTAGTCAAAAGTCATGCCGAGCGCAGCGGACGTTTTTGCCGACCCTCTACAAACAAAAAGAGCCGGCGCATCGCTGCGTCGGCCCTCTTCGAGTTGTTGCGGTTGCGTTACTGGATGGAGGTCAGGTCGAGGCGGGAGACGAGCTGGTTGCTGGAGTTGTACTCGTCCTGACGCACGAGCGCGCCGGACGCGATGTCGTTCCACACGATGCTGTAGGAAACCGCATCGGACGTTGCGCCCTGCGGCGCCTTGAACTTTACCGTGTCGAAAGTGCCGCCGGCGACGGTCAGGCTCTCATGAACGGCGAGAACTTCGACGGTCGTGGCCGGACGCTGATAGACCTGCGTGCTGCCGCCCGGAATGCCGCTGACGACCGTGGTCTGGGTCGAGGCAGCGACGGGGAACGTCGCGCCGGGGCAGAACGTCATCGGGGCGAGGACGACGGCCGGGCTGAACGTGATGTCGGTGTTGATCGTGCTCGAGAAGCCGGCCACGCTCACCGTGGCCTTGCTCAGCAAGTGCGACGTCGCCCGGAGATCGCCCTGCATCACGAAGTCGATCGTGGAGTCGATCTTTTCCGCGACGCCGCCGGCGACCGCTTCGTCATGGAGCTGCGTCTGCGCCGAGCTGTCGGCGATCACGGTCTGGGTCGAGGTGTAGCTGCCGTCGCTGTTGCGATAGCCGAGCTTGAGGCCCGCGCGCATGAACGGCAGCGTGACGCACTGGCCGCTCGGGTTCCCCGGATTGCCCGGGTTCCCGGGGTTGCCCGGATTGCCGTTGCCGCCGGTCGTGGCCGTGGAGCGGACGCCGGGGATGAAGACGGCGTCGCCGGAGCGGTTGTCGACGACCGAGGCGTAAGCGGTGTAGAGGTTGTTGCCGGTGCCGCTGATGGCCAGCGACGCCGCCGCGGTGCCGCCGGCGCCCATGAAGTCGAAGAGGTTGAACTGGGTCATCATGTTGCCGCCCAGGTTGAACGTCTTCGTGGCGATGGCCGAGCCGTCCGGACGCTTGAGCGTCAGCGTGAGGTCGAGCGCGTTGTTCGAGAGGTTGAAGAAGCCGAGGTTCGTGCGGTAGCCGGAGTCGCTGAGGCCCGAGAAGATCGAGGTCGCGCTGCCCGGGAGACCGCCGGCGTTGGCGACGGCCGGGATGTCCTGGCCGAACGTGCCGCTCGCCGACTGGTTGTAAGTACGCGACGTCACGAGGAGCTGGCTGCCGCCCTGGATGCGCAGCGCGCCCGAGGCGTTGTCCATGCCGAACGTCTTCTGGATGATGTCCTCGAGCGAGAGGAGCTCGCCGCGCGCGATCGCCACGGTCTTCTGCACCGGGATCGGATTCGGCGTGTTGCCGGGGTAGTACGTGAGCGTGAGAAGTCCGCCGCCCTGGTCATCGTGCTGGTCGCCGGAGAGGTTGAAGATGCGGACGTCCGAACGCCACTGCGAACCGCCGGCGCCCGGGACGCGGCCGACGGCCGGAATGGCCAGCTCGGTCGCCGCCTCGCTCTCGCGCTGGGCGATGATCGCGATCGGATCGCCGGTGCCGTTGTCGATCACCGAGGAGTAGGCGATGACCGGAACGGTGGAGGTGATCTCGGCGCGCGCCACGGTCTGAGCCGGCGCGTTCACCGCCGCGAAGACGTCGTTGATCTGCGACTGGCCGTACGGCAGCACGTCGAACGAGCCGTTGCCGATCAGGTTGCCGGTCGAGGTGTACACTCGGACGAAGACCCGGCCCGTGTTGCTCGTCGTGTTCGCGAAGCCGACGTTCGTGCGGTAGTTGTTCGACTTGGAGAGATAGATGAGGTGGCCGGTGATGCCGGCGCCGAGCGCGTTCGCGGTCGGGACGCCGGGGATGAACTGGCCGTACGTCGCGCCACCACTCGCCTCGTTGTAAGTGCGGCTGGTGATGATGAGCGACGACTCGCTGGAGCTGAGCATCAGCGCCGCGTTGCCCGTGAACTGGAAACGCGAGTCGAGGATGTCGTTGAGCGAGAGCTGCCCCGCGGCCGGCACGTTGACCGTGATGTTGCGGCTGCGCGCGGTGTTGTCGGTGTTCTGCGGGAGGAGGTCGACGCGCACATCGGCCGCCGAGCCGCTCGGGTTGATGATGCGGACGTCCGTCCGCCAATTCGTGCCCGCCGCACCCGGAGCGTGGGCCGCCGCCGGCACCATCCAATCCGCCGCGTAGGCGTTGAGACCGATGAAGCCGAGGAGAAGGAAAACCAATCGAGCTCTCTGCATTTAGGGACTCCTTTTGATAGGAATCGCGCAAAGGGCGGGGGTTTTCCCTCAGGAAAAGTTGCTGGTTGCTGGTTTCTGGTTGCTGGTAGGAGACATTTCCTACCAGCAACGAGCAATCAACCAGCAACTACGTCACATCGGCTCGTCCGCCGTTGGGCCGTAGATCGACGTCACCTTCGCGTCGTTCAGGCGGAGATACACGGTGAGCTGGCCGCGGTGATGGGCCCAGTGGTTGATGGTGTCGCGGATGAAGAGGTGGCGGGCCTGTTCCTGCACCACGTGGCCGGCGGCCTTCAGCTGCCAGTTCGTCATCAAGTGCTCTTCATTCGTCTTCGAGAGCGCCTCGATCGCTTCGGCCACGGTCTCGTCGAGCAACTTCACGAGCTCCGCGCCGCCGTCGCGATTGGCGGGGCGATGCGACTCCTTCCCTACCGGGCGCAGATCGAGCTCGTCATCGTTGATCATCTTCGTGATCCACGAGGGCATCGTCGCCACGAGCGTGGCGAGGTAGCCGAGCTCCATCGATTTCGGGTGTGGTTTGAAGCCGGTCACGCCCTCCGGAACCTGCTCCAACGCGCGCCGCGTGGTCTTCGCCTCCCGTTCCAGCTCGGCGATGAAAAGGTCGATCGTGTTCATCTCGAAATCCTCCTTTGTAGGGGCCGGGTTCAGCCGGCCGGACGGGCTGAAGCCCGCCGCGACACGAAGCCTAATCTGCGATTCATGACAGCCGCCGTCATATTTCTGCGAACGGCCAAACTCGGCAGGCGCTTTGCTATGAATAACTGCGCGGCGCAGTCGGCCGCACAAAGGAGAACGACATGGCAAACACGAATAAACCTGCTGATGCGAATCCCGATCCGATCACCGGTGAGCCCGGCGCCCATCCCGTGGGCGTGGCGGGCGGTTCGGCTGGCGGCGCCGTGGCCGGAGCGGCCATCGGAGCCCTCGGCGGTCCCATCGGTGCAGCGGTCGGCGGTGCCATCGGCGCAGTTGCGGGCGGTCTCGCCGGCAAGAGCGCAGCGGAATCCGTGAATCCCACCGTCGAAAGCGGCTACTGGCGCGACAACTACAAGACGCGTCCGTACTTCCGCGACGACCGCAGTTTCGAGCAGTACGAGCCGGCCTACCGCTACGGTTGGGAGTCGGCCTCGCGTCCCGAGTTCCGCGACCGCCGTTTCGAGGACGTGGAGTCGGATCTGAGCCGCGGCTGGGACAAGGCCCGCGGAACGATGAGCACCGAGTGGAATGACATGAAGCACGCCACCCGTGATGCTTATGAGCGAGTTCGCACCCGCATGAGCTCCCCCACCACCACGACGACGCACACGACGACGCCCGGCATGACCGAGGCTTCGGAGAAGGGCGACGCGTTGTGGGAACAGGCGAAGGGCAACTGGCATCAGTTCAAAGGCGCGGTGAAGGCGAAGTGGAACGACCTCACCGACGACGAGATCGACCAGATGGAAGGCCACCGCGAACGGATCGTGGGCAAGATTCAGGAGCGGTACGGCAAGGAGAAGTGGAAAGAAGCAGACATCGAGAGCGAGCTGCGTAAGTACCGCGGCTGACGCATCGAGGTTCAACGAAGAAAAGCTGAGGGCCGGCATTTTCGCCGGCCCTCTCTTTTTTTGTGCGCTGATGCAGATCGTCGGAGTGGATGGCTGTCCCGCGGGTTGGATCGCGGTGGTCGAGAATCTCGAAACGCGGCGCATCGAGTCGGCGATCTTCCCTAAATTCGCGGAGCTGGCCGAGCTCGATGCGAAGATCATCGCGATCGACATCCCGATCGGCCTCCCCGAAAGAGGTCCGCGCGACTGCGACCTCCTCGCCCGCAAGCGCCTTGGGCCCAAACGCGGGAGCAGCGTCTTCCCCGCTCCGGTTCGCGCCTGCCTCGGCGCGACGAGCCATCCCGAAGCCAGCGATCTCTCGCACCGCGCGCACGGAAAACGGCTGTCGATTCAGGCCTGGAACATCGTGAAGAAGATCGCGGAGGTCGACCTCGCGTTGCGCGCGTCGCCAGCGCTGCAGGAACGGGTGTTTGAAGTGCATCCCGAGGTGACGTTCGCGTTCTGGAACGGCGCGCCGATTCTCGCGAAGAAGAAACGGTCGGACGGAAAGGCCATTCGGCGACAACTCGTCGAAGCGCACTTTGGCGCGAACGCCTTCGTCGACGTCCGCAAGCAATCGACGAGAGACGAAGCGGAAGAGGACGACATCCTCGACGCCTTCGCGGCGCTATTCACCGCGGAACGCATCGAGGCGAAGATCGCGACCACGCTGCCCGATCCGCCGCCGCGCGACGCGCTCCGCCTGCCGATGCGTATCGTCTTCTGAAAAGCAAAAGGCCGGCATCGCGCCGGCCCGTCGTTTTACTTCTTGTCCTTCTTCGGCTTCTTCGTTTCTTTCTTGCGAGCGTTGTTGCCTTTGGCCATGTCCACACCTCCGAGCTGATTGTAACGCCCGCCGATGTATCCTCATCCATCCCCATGCACTTCCGGCGTGCGATCCTCATCGTTTCGTTGCTGGTCCTTCCGACCGCGCACGCGCAGTCTTCCGATGCGAAAGCGCGCGCCGAAGCGTTCCAGAAGAAGTGTTGGGAAAGCGCGGATGCCGACGCCGCCATCGCCGCCGCGAACGCCGGCCTCACCCTCGGCGCACTGAAAGGCGAGCTCCTCTCCTGCCGCGGCAACGCCCTGGAGAATGCCGGCCGCATCGACGACGCGCTGCGCGACTACCTCGCCGCGCGCGCAGAGGCGCAGCGCACGGGGAACCGCAAGCTCGAGGCGTCCGCGCTCGTGCAGAGCGGCTACACGCGGTACTCGCGCGGCGACATGAACGAAGCGCTCGCCGATCTCCAGCAGGCCTACGCGTTCAACGAGCCCACGAGCCGCAACCTCGCACTCTCCTACATCGCTCACGTCTACGCCGACGCGAAGGTTGCGCAGTACGACAAGGCGATCGAGTACTACCAGCAGCTCCTGCCGCAGTACACCGCGGCCGGAGCGCGCGCGAATGTCGCTGACACGCTGTTCGATCTCGGCAGCACGTTCGAGCGCAAGGGCGATTTCGATCACGCGCTCACCTGGTATCGGCAAGCGCTCGAAGCAGAGCGCTCCCTCGGGCGCAAGGGCGAAGAGGCGTACGTGAAGCGTTCGATCGGCGTGACGCTGACGAAGCTCGGCCGCCCGAACGAGGCGCTGCCGTTGTTCGACGAGGCCCTCGCGCAGTTCACGACGGCGAAGGATCCCGATCGCATCGCCATCGTGCGGCAGTCGCGCGGCATCGCCTACCGCAAACTGAATCGTCTCCCTGAAGCGATCGCCGATCTGGAGGTGAGCCGCGCTTACTTCGCGGCCCAGAAGAACACCCGCTTTCTCGAGAAATCGGAAGACGAGCTAGCGCTCGCGCTGGCCGCGGCGGGTCGATGGCAGGAAGCGTATGCGGCGAGCGTGCGTCATTCGGCGCTGCAGCAACAGCTCGCCGACAAGTTGCGCGAAGAGCACACGACGCGGATGCGGGTGCAGTTCGACTCGGAGAAGAAGGAGCAGGAAAACCGCGCACTGCTTCGCGAACGCAGCGCGGCGGCACGCATCCGCAACCTGCAGACGATCGTCCTCCTTCTCGGCGCGGCCGTGATCGTCGTCCTCGCCTTCCTCGTCGTGAAGCGGCTCCGCGACGCGCAACGCATGCGCATGATGGCGCTCACCGACGAGCTCACGCGCCTCCCCAACCGTCGCAGCGTGCTCGCTTCCGCCGAGGAGCAGTTGCTGCGGAGCCGGGAGACGAATGAGCCTTTCACCGTCGTGGCGTTCGACATCGACTACTTCAAGCGGATCAACGACACGTGGGGCCACGCCGCCGGCGACCGCGTGCTGCAAGGCGTCGCGAACGCCTGTCGCGCCGCATTGCGCCCCGAGGATCGCATCGGACGGACGGGCGGCGAGGAGTTCCTGGTGATCCTTCCTCTCACGCGGCTCGACGAAGCGCTGCACGCGGCGGAACGGCTGCGGGATACGGTGGAGAAGCTCGACTTTCCGGATATCGATCCCACTCTCCGCGTCACCATCTCCCTCGGCGTCACCGAATGGCGCGCGGCGGACACGACGCTGGAGAAGATCGCCGGCCGCGCGGATGACGTTCTGTATCAGGCGAAGGCCGGCGGGCGGAACCGCGTCGCGCTGGCCGTGGCCTGAAGCGTGAATCGCATGAGCACCCGCACCGTGCGCCGGCAACACGCCGCCCAACGCGACGACATCGGCGACCTCATCACCCGCCGCCCCCTCCCGAACGCTCGCCTCGATCAGCTCGATCCGTTCCTCTTCCTCAATCATCATGGACCGCAGGTCTATCCGCCGCACAACCGCGGCCTGCCGTTCGGTCCGCATCCGCACCGCGGCTTCGAGACCGTGACGTTCATCGTCGAGGGCTCGCTCGCACACAAAGACTCCGGCGGCCACGAGAGCGTGATCTACGACGGCGGCGTGCAATGGATGACCGCCGGCCGCCGGCCTCGTGCACGAGGAGATCTCGCCGCGCGAGTTCCTCGAACGCGGCGGCCCGATGGAGATCCTGCAGCTGTGGGTGAACCTGCCGTCGCGCCTGAAGATGACGACGCCGCGCTACGTCGGCCTGCAACGCGACGCGATCCCCGTGCTCGACCGCGACGGCGTCCGCATCCAGCTCGTCTCCGGCTCGTACGACGGCGCGACCGGGGCGTTCGAGTCACTGATCGGCATCACGATGATGACCGTCTCGCTCGCCGCCGGCTCCCACATCACGCTCCCCGCCCCCGCCGCCCACACCGTGTTCCTCTACGTCGTGCGCGGCTCCGTGAACGTCACCGGTCAACCAACGGACCAGTTCCGCCTCGTCGAGCTGAACGCCGACGGAGATTCCGTGGAGCTCGAGGCGAGCACCGACGCGCTCGTTCTCTTCGGCCACGCGGCGCCGCTCGGCGAACCGGTTGTAGCTCACGGCCCGTTCGTGATGAATACGCGCGAGGAGATCGTGGAGGCGTTTCGGGATTACCAGATGGGACGCTTTACCTGACGAATCCCCGTTCCCGCAGTTCCTCGATGATCCGCCGCGCATTGTCCTCGGCCGTCGCGGCGACGGTGTCGAGCTTCAGCTCCGGGGTGACCGGCTCCTCGTAGGGATCGTCGATGCCGGTGAAGCCCTTGATCGCGCCGCTTCGCGCCTGCGCGTACATCCCCTTCGGATCGCGTTGCTCGCAAACGTCGAGCGGCGTATCGACGAACACCTCGAGGAAGTGATCGGGGCCGACCATCGCCCGCACGCTCTCGCGCGTCGCGCGGAACGGGCTGACCGCGGCGCAGATCACCGCGCCGCCGTGGCGCACGATCTCCGCGGCGACGAAGCCGATGCGCAGGATGTTCGCGTCGCGGTCTTCGCGGCTGAAGCCGAGGCCTTTGGAGAGATGGGTGCGGACGACGTCGCCGTCGAGGATCGTCACGCGGCGGCCGCGCTCCATCAGCAACGGCACGAGGATGTCCGCCGTCGTCGACTTGCCGGCGCCGCTCAGGCCGGTCATCCACACGCAGAATCCCTGGCGATGCCGCGGCGGATAGTTGTCGCCGAGGATGGCCGCGACGTCCGGACGCGTGAACCATTCGGGGAGCGGCTCGCCGGCCGCGAGCTTGTCGCGCACCTGCGTGCCGGAGAGCGTGATCGTCTCTCGCTCCGCGGGCACGCGCGACTTTTCCTCATAGCGCTGCTCGTCCGGGAGGAAGACCATCTCGTCGAACGCCATCATCTTCACGCCGATCTCGTCTTGATGTCTCGCGACGAGCTCCTGCGCGTCGAACGGTCCGTAGAAGCCGAAGCCGGGGCTGGCGTGATCGCGCCCGACGATGAAGTGATTCGCGCCGAAGTTGCGGCGGATGATCGCGTGCCACAGCGCCTCGCGCGGCCCGGCCATGCGCATCGCCAACGGCAGCAGTGACAGCACGATGCGGTCCTGTGGATAGTGACTCGCGACCGCGCGATAGGTGCGAACGCGCGTGTAGTGGTCGACGTCGCCGGGCTTCGTCATGCCGACCGAGGGATGGAGGAGGAGGACGCCATCGATCGCGTCGATGGCGCGCCGCGTCATCTCTTCATGCACGCGATGCAGCGGATTGCGCGTCTGGAAAGCGACCACGTTGTCATGCTTCAACAACGCGCGCACCTCGGCCGGCGTGCGCCGCAGCTCGCGAAAGTCGGGAGGCGTCGGCAGCCGCAGCACGCGCATCGGACCGCTGATGTTCTTCGCGCCCCAACGCTGCGACTCGGCGACGAGCGGATGGCGCACGTCGTTCGTCCCGAGGACGTTTTTCGCGAACTCGTCGCGGTCCCAGCCATACACCTCGTCGACCCGCAGGATGGCGAGCAGGTCGTTCTTCGCGCTGCGCAACGCGATCTCTTCGCCGACTTCGACGGCATCCGAGACCGGGAGCGTGATGGGAATCGGGAAGAGCGTGCCGTCCGCGAGGCGCATCCCTTCGACGACCGATCGGTAATCGGCCTCGCCGAGGAAACGGTCGAGGGGCGAGAAGGCCCCGTTCGCCAGGAGCTCGAGGTCGCAGAGGGCGCGATCGCTGAGTTGGATGGAACGGAGCGTAGCCGCGTGGCGCTGGGCGTCGGCGAGGTCTTCGGGTTCGATCAGCAGATTGACGAGCGTGTTGCCGTAGGGTGGGATCAAAGTCATGGGCGGCGCGCATTGTATGTCTCGCGATGCGAATCAGCGTGCTCGACCAATCTCCCATTTCCGACGGCATGACCGGCGCCGACGCCCTCCGCAATTCCGTCGACCTCGCCCGCCTCGCCGAAGCCCTCGGCTATCACCGCTACTGGATCGCCGAGCATCACGGCACGCCGATGCTGGCCAGCGCGAGCCCCGAGATCCTGATCGGTGCCGTGGCCGCCGCGACGACGCGGCTGCGCGTGGGAAGCGGCGGCGTGATGCTGCCCCACTACAGTCCGCTGAAAGTGGCGGAGGTGTTCAGCATGCTGGCCGGCCTTTACGGCGACCGCATCGATCTCGCCGTCGGCCGCGCGGCCGGAACCGATCCGCGGACGACTTTCGCGCTGCAACGCGATCGCCGCCAGATGGCGCCCGACGACTTCCCCTCCCAACTCGCCGAGCTCCTCGGCTACATCGAGGATTCCCTCCCGCCCGACCACCCGTTCGCGCGCCTGTCGCTGCTGCCCGGCCGCCCCGGCCACCCGTCGCTGGCGTTGCTCGGATCGTCGGAGCAAAGCTCGATCTGGGCCGCCGAGACCGGCCTCCCCTACGCATTCGCGGACTTCATCAATCCGAACGGCGCCGCGTACGCCCGCGCCTATCGACGCGACTTCGCGACGGGTGCCTACGCGCCCGAGCCGCACATGATCGTCGCCGTGAATGCGATCTGCGCGGAGACCGACGAAGAGGCGTGGCGCATCGCCGCCAGCGCGCGCATGGTGCTGTCGCTCCTGCTCCGCGGCCAACTCCTCCCCGTGCCGTCGATCGAAGACGCGCTCGCGTGGTTCGCATCCGAAGGCCTCGATCCTCGGACACCCACGCCCAACCGCCGGACGATCGTCGGCTCACCCGCGACCGTGCGACGCGCGCTGCTCGCGGTGCAGGAGGAGTACGAGGCAGACGAGGTAATGGTGGTGACGATCACGCACGCGCACGAGGCGAGGAAGAGGTCGTACGAGTTGATCGCGGAGGCGATGCGGTGATCACCCTCACCCCCCGAAAAAGTACCGCACCTCCACCGCCAGCCTCTGATCCTTCCCCGTCGTCGTGAGCTCCACGCCCGTGCGCACGTGTCCGTACGGCGACCAGAAGAATGCGGCGGTCAGTGCGTGGCCGCGGTTGAACGTCTCGGCGCGGAGCGACGCGCGGCCGATCGGGAGACGGCGGGACAGCAGCACGTAGCTCGCGCGGATCGGCGATGGGAACTCGAACACGCGCGTCGTGCCCCAGCCGCTTTCGGCGGCGAGCGTCCAGTCGCCGCGCGCGAGCTCGAGCGACGCGATCTCGAACTGCGTGTCCCAATTCAGCAGTTGCCCGTGATCGAGCGCGTCGGAGCGGTTGTCGATGTGCGTCAGTTGCAGCGTCGCGTTCTGCGTCTGCCACCGCGCACGGGCGGACCAGCCGAGGTGATGGTCGGTCTCGGCAGACACGGACGTGTAGTAGCCCTCTTGTGCGGAAAGCCATTCGCCGAGCGTCGCCCAATGATCGCGAAGCGCCCAGCCGCGATCGATCGGCAAGGCGCCGAACGTGTCGTTGCCGCGGAACAGCGTCGCGCCGACGGTCAGCTGGCGACGCCACGTGTAGGCGGCGTCGACGCCGATCGGGCGGAGCTCCTCGCCCATCCAACTGTTCAGCGCCGACGACGAGATCGTGTACGGGCTCTCCCAAAGCGCATCGACGTTCTCGCGCGACGTCGGCAGAAAGAATGCGCCTTCCGTGAAGCGCCAACGGTCGCGGATGCGCTGCTCGACGTACGCCTGCACGACACCGGCGTGACCGCGGCGCGAACGATCCGCGTCATCGCGGGCGAGCAGATGCAGATGCGCAGCGAAGGAGACGGATGGTTGCCAGTCGACGCCGATCTGCACTTGCGCCGCATTCTGGTTGTCGTCGAGCGGCGTGCCCTCGTTGTGCGTCGCGCCGCGCAGGAGCGCGAAGCCGCTCACCTGCAACGCATCCTGCGCCTGGAGCAGAGGGGCGAAGAGGAGCAAGGCGATGCAGAGTGTCATCCTGAGCCGCGCAGACGGCGAAGGATCCGTACCGATCTTGCGCCTCGCACGAAGGTACGGATCCTTGGCTGCGCTCAGGATGACACCGCCCTCGTCCTTGCTTTCGCCAAAGCCGGCCACAACGCGAAACCTCGTAGTGGCTTGGCCAACAAGCGCAGCGGGCCGTGCCCGCTCAGGATGACACCGCAAATCCTTGGCATCGGAAGCATCATGGCATCGAAGTTGTTGCGGCCGAAGCGTGCGCAAACCCCTCGCGGCATCGCTTCTCTTCCTCGCCCTGCCGGCCGTCGCGGCCACCATCAACGTCCGCGTCACCGACGCCAAAGGCGCGCCGATTCCCGATGCCGTGGTCTACGCCGTTCCCGACGGCCGCGTCGTTCCGCCCGCGACGAAGCGCTCCGCGGTGATGGACCAGCGCAACCGCGCATTCGTCCCCCACGTCCTGCCCATCCAGACCGGCACCGCCGTCAGCTTCCCGAACAGCGACGACATCCGTCACCACGTCTACTCCTTCTCCGCCGCGAAATCCTTCCAACTGCCGCTCTACAAAGGGACGCCGGCGAGCCCCATCGTCTTCGATCGTCCCGGCGTGGTCACGCTCGGCTGCAACATCCATGACCAGATGTCCGCCTTCATCGTGATCGTCGACACGCCGTATTTCGACAAGACCGGCAACGGCGGCGCGGCGGCGATCAAAGGCGTCGATGCCGGACGCTACCTCGTGCGGCTCTGGTATCCGGACATGCGTGACGAACCGGTGCCGGAAACGGTGACGGTCTCCGGGAGCGACAAGATCACGGTATCGTTCGGCCGCGGCCATGGCCGTTCGTAGCTTCCAGGCGCGGCTTCTTTTCCTGCTGATCGCGGTGTTGGTGTTGCTCGAGGCGGGCACGCTCGTATCCGTGTATCTGGCCGGGCAACGCACGCTCCGGCGCAGCGTCGCGGAAGAATTGCGGGTCGGCGCTCGCGTGCTCAATCGCATCCTCGACACGCGCGCCCGCCAGCTCGCCGACTCCACGCGCGTGACCGCGCTCGACTTCGCATTCCGCGATGCCGTCGCGTCGGCGGACATGCCGACCGTCACCTCCGCGCTGCAGAATCACGGCAAACGCGTCGCCTCGGATGCCGTGGTGTTGATCGACTTGAACGGCGTCGTCACCGCCGACACCTTGAGCGGCCGCCTCACCGGCAAACGCTTCCCGTTCCCCGCTCTGCTGCATCAAGCCGAAGAACATGGCGAGGCATCGGCGACGGTCTCGTTTCTCGAACGGCCGTATCAGTTCGCGATCGTGCCGGTCCTCGGGCCGCGGCCGATCGCGTGGGTCGGCGCGGGATTCGAGATCGATGAACGCGTGCTGACAGACGTGGAGCGCTTGACGTCTCTCGAAGTCGCCATCGGCCCGGCCGCGGCGAACGCGAATGACGCCGGCTACGCGACGCTGCTCCAACATCTGCCGACCGGCGACGGCTCGCGCGTCGACGTCCTGCTCCGCCGTTCGCTCGACGAAGCGCGCAAGCCGTTCGTCACACTGCAACTGCAGATCGCCGCACTCTCCTCTCTCATCCTGATCGTGGCCGTCTTCGCCGCGGTGATCTTCGCGCGCAGCGTGAGCCGTCCGTTGCGAGTGCTGGCGGACGGTGCGGCGCGCATCGGACGCGGCGACTACGTCGAGCCGATCGTCGTGCGCGAGGAAGACGAGATCGGGAAACTCGCGACGGCATTCAACCAGATGCAGTCGGCGATCGCGGCGCGCGAAGACAAGATCACGCATCAGGCGACGCACGACGCGCTCACCGAACTACCGAACCGCACGCTCTTCTTCGCACGCGTCTCGCAAGCGATCGCGGGCTCGAAACGCAGCGGCGCCTCGGTCGGCATGATCATGATGGACGTCGACCGTTTCAAGGAGATCAACGACACGCTCGGCCATCACTTCGGCGATCAACTGCTGATCGAGATCGGCCGGCGTCTCGAACAGACCGCAGGCCCGAACGACACCGTCGCACGCCTCGGCGGCGACGAGTTCGCGTTCCTCTTCACGACGCCGTCGGCTGAGCGCGCGAACGACTTCGCGGAACGCGTCGGCACCGCCTTCGACGCGCCGTTCGTCCTCGGCGACGTCGCCATCGACGTGGACGCCAGCCTCGGCATCGCCCTCTTCCCCACGCACGCCGAAGACGCCGACACGCTGATGAAACGCGCGGACATCGCGATGTACGACGCGAAGAAGAGCCTGAGCGGCGTCGCGATGTACGAAGCCGGGCGCGACGAGCACAGCCTCCGCCGCCTCTCGCTGATGATGGAGCTGCGCCAGGCGATCGCGCGCGACGCGCTGGAGCTGTTCTTCCAACCGAAGATCGACGTCCGCACCGAACGCGTGGTGCACGTCGAGGCGCTCGTGCGTTGGAAGCACGCCGTGCACGGCATCATGCGGCCCGACGAATTCATCCCGCTCGCTGAACAATCGGGCAACATCGGCCTGATCACGAGGTGGGTCTTGCGCAAAGCGATCGTGCAATGCGCAGCGTGGAATCGCGCCGGCCTCGACCTCACCGTCGCCGTCAATCTCTCCGCGCTCGACCTGTTCGATTCGGAGCTGCCGACGTTCATCAGCGGCTTGCTGTCCGAGGCTGGGTTGCCTCCGACACGGCTCGTGCTGGAGATCACGGAAAGCGCGGTCATGCAGGACACCGCGTACGCGCTGAAAATCCTGAGCGATCTGAAGGCGCGCGGCATCGTGCTCGCCATCGACGACTTCGGCACCGGCTACTCGTCTCTCGGCCACCTCAAACGGCTGCCCGTCGATGAGCTGAAGATCGACAAGTCGTTCGTCCTCAACCTCAGCGAGAGCGCGAAGGACGACCTGATGATCGTGCGCTCGACGATCGAGCTCGGACACAACATGGGCCTCGTGGTGATCGCGGAAGGCGTCGAGACGCAGGAGTCGTGGGGCATCCTCAAACGCCTCGGCTGCGACATGGCCCAGGGCTACTTCATGAGCCCCCCGCTCCCCGCGGCAAAGTTCGAGGAGTGGTTTGGTTCCTCGCGGTGGGGCGGATCGTCTTCAATGTAGGGCCGGCTCTCCAGCCGGCCCAGCGTCGATATTGGGCCGGCTGGAGAGCCGGCCCTACGTTTTCCCTTCGAAGCCGTTCGTGGCGCGTTTTCCGGTCTTTACCGACTCCGCGAACGCTTCGAGCATCTGCTGGTCCTGTTTCAGCCACTGCTCGTTGATCGCCTTCGCCTTTTCCATCAGCGCGAGTGCCTTGCGGTAGTCGCCGCGTTCGTAGGCGAGGCGGCCGCGCATCATCAGGCTGCGGTAGTTCACGCGGAATAGCCGTTCGGTGTCGTCGATCGCGCGTTCGGCCTCGGCGAGCCGGCCGCTGCGGATCAGCCAATATGCGTAACCGAGGCGGACGTCATTGGCGCTTTCGACGTCGGCGCCGAGGCGCGGGAGGAGTGCGATCGAGGCCTCGGCGTTCGCTTGCGCGCGTGCGAGATCGCCGCGGCGCGTGTACGCGGTGGCGAGATTCGATCGCGCCAAGCTCTCGACGCGTGGCGCGCGCAATTTCGTGGCGATGTCCGCAGCCTCGGACGTCGCGGCGATCGCCGATTCCTCGTCGCCGCGCGAGTACAGCGCGACGGCGAGATTCACGAGCGCGATCATCTCGGAGTCGGGATGGCTGAGCTGCCGGGCGAGCGCGAGCTGTTTGCGCAACGTCGCTTCCCAGCCTGCCGGATCGCCGGAGCCGGCGCGGATCGTCGCGATGTTGCCCAGCGTCGAGACCTGGAGCTCGCGATCGTCGATCCGTTCCTCGAGCCGCAGCGCCTCGCCGTAGAGCCGCTCCGCTTCCTTCCGATTCATGCGCACTTCGGCGACGAGGCCGAGGTTGTTGGTGAGCATCGCCTGGAGGCGGAGATCGCCGAGCTCCACCGCCATCCGCCGCGCATCTTCGAACGATGC
Source organism: Acidobacteriota bacterium (assembly GCA_019242175.1). Taxonomy (GTDB): domain Bacteria; phylum Acidobacteriota; class Thermoanaerobaculia; order Gp7-AA8; family Gp7-AA8; genus JAFAVZ01. Next base: position 2,588 of record JAFAVZ010000508.1, on the reverse strand, counting down.
CTCGGCCGCAGCAGCGTCGTTCGTGCGCCACGACGCGTGACCGATCGCGTTCTGCGCCTGGATCGCGACGTGCGTATCGCCTCGCTTCCGCGCGATCTGCAACGCCTCCGCGCCGAGCTGCTTCGCCTCCTGGAAATGCGAACGGCCGGCTTCGAAGTACGCGAGCTGCGCCATCGCGTCCGCCCGCATCGACTCATCGCCGCGCCGCTCCGCCTCGGCGATCACTTCGCGGAAGAGATGCTCCGCGCCGTCGACGTCGCCGGTGTTCTCGTGAACGCTCGCGAGCTGGATCTTCGCCCGCCCGAAGTCGGGATCGCGATCGACGGCGACGACGAAGTACTTCTCCGCCGCCTTCGAGCCGTGCGCGACGAGCTCCTGCTGGCCGATCGCGTAGGCCATGTTCGCGAACTCATCGGGTGACAGACGCAGCGAACGCGCGTCCGCCGTGACGACATGCGGATCGATGCGTTGCGCGAGCTGGCGCGTCATCTGGCCGGCGGCCGCCGTCACGACGGACGACGTCACCTCGCGCGGCGTTTCCTCGCCGTCGCGGCCGGCGGCGGCGTAGCGGATCGTGTAGCCGCCTTCGCGCGCAGTCACGGTGGAGTCGATGACTGCGCTGGCACCGAGCGCGTCGAGGAGTTGGCGACGCTGCTCGGCGGTCGGCACGGCGCCGGGTTGGATGCCGACGCGCTTCATCGCGCGGAGCGTTTCGGCCGAGGAGACGATGGAGGCGCCGCGCACAGAAGAGAGGCCGCCGCCGACGAGCTCCATCAACCCGTTCTCCACCCATTGCAGCGACTTGTTGCCGGTCTCGTTGCGGAATGGCAAGAGCGCTACGCGCGTGCGGGGGTGGATCAGGCTGCGCGACTCGCTGATGCGTTGCGTGACGGCAAAGCCGGCCGCGATCGTCACCGCGATCGCCACGACGGCGACCGCCCCGAGGAACCGGCTGCGGGCGGCGCGGGGGCGATCGAGGAGGCGCTCCAATTCGCGCACCGTCATCGCCGCGGACGGACGGCGCGACGGCTCCTGCGCCGTGAGCTTGCGCAACAGCATCATCGTGCGGCGATCGGCCATGTCGGTCCAGACGATCGCCGAACGACGCACGAGCTGGAGCAGCTCGCGCGAGTCGTGGTAGTCGCCGTACGGCTTCGGCATCCCGAGCATCTGCAGGAGCACGATGCCGAGGGAGTAGATATCGCTCGCGGTGGTGAGGGCGCGGCCGCGCGTTTGCTCCGGCGACATGTAGAACAGCGTGCCGATGAGGCTCCCGACGATGGTGCGGTCGGCGTGCGTCGTCTGCGGCGCGGTGCTCATCACACCGGACGGAACCGGCACCGATGCGCCGAGAAGCGCGGTCTGCGCCTCGTCGTCGACTTGCACGTTGATGTCGTCGAGCGGCGCCGCGCCGTCCATGTCGCTGTCGGCGACGCGGGCGAGGCCGAAGTCGAGCACTTTGATCTCGCCCTGCGGCGTGATCATCACGTTGTCCGGCTTGAGATCGCGATGGATGATGCCGCGGCCGTGCGCGACCTCGAGCACGCGCGCCACCTGCAGCGCGATGCGCAGCGCTTCTTCCTGCGTCATACCGCGGCGCATGCGCTGGCCGACCGTCTCGCCTTCGACGAGCTCGAGGACGAGATAGTCGCCTTCCGGCCGCTCCAGCACGTCGTAGATGCGGCAGATGTTCGGATGCTCGAGCTTGGAGAGGAGGCGCGCCTCGCGGAGGAAGCGGCCGCGCATCGCCGTCGACTGCTTGTCGGCGTGCACGACTTTCACAGCGACGGCGCGCTCCAGCTTTTCGTCGAAGCCGCGCCAGACTTCGCCCATTCCGCCGACGCCGATCAGGGCGTCGATGCGGATCCGGCCGATACGGGTGCCGACGTCTACCGACATTGCGTAGTCCAAATTGTACGAGGCTGGCGTGGTTCGTGATGACACACTGCGCCGAGAGAAGAAATCGGACCGTGGCGCCGGAGAGAGGTGCTACATTTAGGAAGGTCCACAACCGATGTCGAAGAGGGCCCTCATCACGGGCATTACAGGGCAGGACGGCAGCTATCTGGCCGAGCATCTGCTCTCGCTTGGATATGAAGTTCACGGGCTCGTGCGCCGGGTGGCGTTCGAGGTGCCGGAACAGCGCTTCAGCCGCATCGCCCACATCCTCGACAAGCTCGTCCTCCACCCCGCCAGCCTCGACAGCTACCCGAGCATCTTCAACGTCATCAGCCGCTATCAGTTCGACGAGTGCTATCACCTCGCCGCGCAGAGCTTCGTCGCGGAGAGCTTCGCCGACGGCTTCTCGACGATGGCGATGAACATCAACGGCGTGCATTACGTGCTCGCCGCGTTGCAGCAGCTGCAGCCGAATTGCCGCTTCTACTTCGCCGGTTCCAGCGAGATGTTCGGCCGCCCGCCGCAGTCGCCGCAGAACGAGCGCACGCCGTTTCATCCGCGCAGCCCGTACGGGATCAGCAAAGTCGCCGGCCATCATCTGACCGTCAACTACCGCGAGCTGGAAGGCATGTTCGCCTGTAGCGGGATCCTCTTCAATCACGAGAGCCCGCGCCGCGGCCACGAGTTCG
>JAFAVZ010000131.1 GCA_019242175.1 Acidobacteriota bacterium | reverse complement strand
ACGGCGCTCGACGAAGCACGTGCGTTCTTCCGCGAGCAGGCAACCGCGCTGCGCGACGGCGGCGTCGATCTGATCGTGCTTGAGACGATGTCGAACATCGCCGAGATCGAACAGGCGCTCCTCGCGGTGCGCGACGTCTGCACGCTGCCGGTCGTTGCGCAGATGACGATCGGAACGGACGGCCGCACGATCTACGGCGACACGCCGCGCACGATCGCGCAACGCCTCGACCGCGCCGGCGCGGACGTCATCGGCCTCAACTGCTCCGTCGGTCCGGACGTGATGCTCGACGCCATCGAAGAGATGAGCGCCGTCACCGCGCGCAAGATCTCCTGCCAGCCGAACGCCGGCCTGCCCCGCGAGGTGAACGGGCGACAGATGTACATGGCGTCGCCCGACTACATGGGCAAGTACGCCAAGCGCCTCATCCACAAAGGCGTCAAGTTCCTCGGCGGCTGCTGCGGCACGACGCCGGAGCACGTGAAGGTGATGGCAGACGCGGTGCGCCCGCTGTCGCCGCGCCGTTCATTCGTGGTGATCGAGCGCAACGGCAAGACGGAGACGCCGCAAGGGCGCGATCCGATCGCGTTCGAGCAACGCTCCCGTTGGGGCGCGAAGCTCGCCGCGGGCGAGTTCGTGACGACGATCGAGATCACCCCGCCGAAGGGGACGAATCCCGATGCGATGGTCGAGTCGGTGCGCTCGATCAAGGCGCAGGGCGTGGACGCCGTGAACGTGCCGGACGGTCCGCGCGCGCAGAACCGCATGGGCGCGATCGCCGTGGCAATCCTGCTCCAGCAACGTGTCGGCATCGAAACGGTCCTTCACTACTGTTGCCGCGACCGCAATCTCCTCGGCATGCACTCCGACCTCCTCGGCTGCGCCGCGCTCGGCCTGCGCAACCTGCTGCTGATCACCGGCGATCCTCCGAAGATGGGGCCGTATCCGGAGGCGACGGCGGTGTTCGACATCGACTCGATCGGCCTCACGAACATGGTCAACCTGATGAACCATGGTCTCGACCTCGGCGGCAATCCATTCGGTGAGCCGACCGCTTTCACGATCGGCGTGGGCGTGAATCCCGGCCATCTCGATCTCGACTACGAGCTGCGCCGCCTCGACTGGAAGGTGAAGGCCGGCGCGGAGTACGCGATCACGCAGCCGGTGTTCGACGCGCGCCAGCTCGAGACGTTCCTCGAGCGCATCGAGCATCAGAAGCTGCCGATCGTGGCCGGCATCTGGCCGCTGCTCTCGTATCGCAATGCGCAGTTCATGAACAACGAGGTGCCCGGCGTGTCGGTGCCCGACGACGTGATGGAACGGATGCGCATCGCGAGCGAGAAGGGGAAGGAGCACGGTCTGCGCGAAGGGGTGGCGATCGCGCGCGAGACGCTGGAACGCGTGCGCGAACAGGTCGCCGGCGTGCAGGTTTCCGCGCCGCTCGGCCGCGTGGATCTCGCGCTGCAGGTGTTCGAGGGTTTGGTGGAGCGCTCGGTCGTGTCCTCCTGAAAATGTAGGGCCGGCTCTCCAGCCGGCCCGATATCGATGCTGGGCCGGCTGGAGAGCCGGCCCTACGTTTCACAGGGGCACGGCCCGCTGCGCTTGTTGGCCAAGCCTTCACGAGGCTTGGCGTTTCGCCGGCCTCGGGAACATGGCGGAGGAAGGTGGCGGCGTGCGGGCGGGCTCAGCCCGTCTCGGGACCGCTGAAGCGGGTCCCACCTTGGTGTCATCCTGAGCAGCGAAGACTGCGAAGGATCTCCTGGTTCAGGCGACGGGCGCACGTGCCGGGAGATCCTTCACGCTCTTCGGCGTTCAGGATGACAGCGGTGGCCGATACATCGCGTCCCGCCTGATGGCGCACGTCGCGCAGTTGCCGATCGGCGCGCCGTCGCGCAATCCCATCAGCAATCGCTGCAGCGTGTCGCCTTCGAGCGGCTGTTCGAAGTAGACGCACGGAAACGCGGCGCCGCTCGCGCGGATCACGTAGTGCGCGCCGGGGTAGCCGCAGCCCTGTTCGCGTTCCCGTTTCGCGTACTCGCGTTGCTCGCGCGTGTCGAGGCCAGCGCGCATGCGCCACAAGCGCCGTTGCGCGCGGGCGAACAACGAACGAGGATGCGCCGTCTCGAGCTCGGGGAATGACGTGAGCCGGATGCCGCGCCGCACTGCATCGCGCGCCGTCAGTTCCAGCTCGCGTTTCGCGTCGTCGTCCGGCGTGATGAACTGCGCGGTGTTGTCGACGCCGTCCGTCGGCGAGACGTAGCGCACGTCGAGCTCCGCCACGCCGATCGACTGCGCAAACGCGGGCACCTCGCGCAACTCGCCGCGATTGGCCTGCATCCAGGTGAAGATCATCCGCCGCCGCACGCCCCGCAGCATCCGCAGCTTCTCGTGCAGACGCGTCCACGTCGCGCCGATGCGGATGCGTTCGTACGTCTCGCGCGTCGTGCCGTCGATCGAGATGGCAACCGTTCGCACACCCGCTCGCGCGATCGCGTCGGCGGTCTTCTCCGTGAGCGGAATCAGGTTCGTCGGGAACCAGAGATCGGGAACGCGATGGCGCGCCGCGATTGCGAGCAGCTCGGCGAAGCGCGGATGCATCAGCGGCTCGGCAGCGCACCCGAGGGCGACGCGCTGGGCGCGGGGGAAGTATTCGGAAGCGATGCGCTCGAAGAGGTCGACCGGCATGTTCGCGTCGTAGGAATCGTAGGGAGGAAACGGCAGACGGTCCACGGTCGAGAAGTGGCACATGACGCACTTCAGGTTGCAGCGCTCGGTGACGTCGAGCGCGAGGATGAGCGGACGCTTGCGTGTCATTCCATGGCCTGAACGAAGTGTCATCCTGAGCCCCGAAGAGGGCGAAGGATCTCCCGGCACGAGCGCTTCGCGCCTGCATCAGGAGATCCTTCCCCGTCTTCGCGGGTCAGGATGACAGCGCAAAGTTGAGGTCGCGCCTCAGGATGACACTGTCCGCGCAATCACCGCGATCGACACGTCGTCCTCCGCAGGCTTCCCTCCGGTGAACTGGCTCCATTCGCCCACGATCGAATCTACGAGCGCGGTGGGGGAAGCGTCGGGGGCCCAGCTGACGATCGCATCGACGTAAGCGTCGCCGAACTCCCGATCGTTCGCGCTCCGAGCCTCGGTCAGCCCGTCTGAATGCAGCAGCAGGCGTTCGCCCCGCGCGAGCGTGCCGTGCTCCTCCGGCCAGTCGAGGCCCATCTTCACGCCGAGTGGGTAGGCGCCGCGGCCGACGCGGCTGAGCACGCGGCCGTCGCGGCCGATGTGCAGGATCGGCGGATGGCCGGCCACGGTCGCGGAGAACGTACCGTCCGTCTCGATGAGCACGTAGCAGCAGGCGAAGAACGAACGCGGGCCGCCCGTGCGGCAGAGGATGCGATTCAGGCTGGCGATGATCGCGGCCGGCGACGCGTCGATGTCGAGCTGCGTGCGGAACGCCGCGTGCGCAACCGCCATCACCAGGCCGGCGGCCATGCCGTGGCCGGACGCGTCGCCGAACAGCACCGCCATCCGCCCGTCGGGCAACGGCACGAAGTCGTAGATGTCGCCGCCGACCGTGTTCGCGATGTGGTTGTACGCCGCGATGTCGAGCTGCTCGGTCCTCGGCATCGTCTTCGGAATCAGATCGGCCTGCAGGTCCCGCGCGAGCTCCAGCTCGTCGCGAAACTTGATCTTGTCCAGCAGCTCCATCGCCAGGAGGAGCGTCACGACGAAGAACGTCGCCGCCGCCTCGACGAACGTCCAGAACGGCGGATCCTTCATCCGCGTGAAGAGCGACGCCAGGCAGAAGAAGAAGGCGATGAAGGAGAGCGCGAAGAGCACGCGGCGATGCGGCGCGAGGCGTTTGGCCAAGCCGTAGAGCATCGCGCTGCAGGTGCGGATGAAGCGGCGCACCGGCTGCCCGTCCAGCTCCAGCGCCGCGCGGTGCTCGGCGATGAGCATCCGCTTCGTCTCCGGCCACTCCCGGACATAGAACCCGGTCATGTCGTTGGTGGTCAACGACTCGAGCGTGCTCCTGCCGAGGTTCATCCAGTCCGAGAGGCGGGCCATGCCGGCATTCTACGGCGGGGCTTCAGAGGAGTTGCGCTGTAGCTATACTCATTTGGAATGCGCCGGCTGCTGCTCTTGGCAATCCTGATCGCCAGCCAGCTCGGCGCCCAAGAGCTTCCGTTTCTGCACTTCACGCCGGACGATCAGGTCTCTCCGCTCCCGTCCGCCAGCGTCCAGAAAATCGTGCAGGACGATCTCGGCTACATCTGGATGGGCTTCTACTCGTCCGGCCTCACCCGCTACGACGGCCATTCGATGGAGAACTACTCCGTGGCCGACGGCCTCGACGACCTCACCGTGCGCGAGATCGTGCAGGACGCCGGCGGCCGGTTGTGGGTCGGCTCGGAGTCGGGACTCGTCGTTTCGGCGAAGCCGCTGCGCGCCTATGCGCCGGGCGAACGCGTCCGCTTTCTCGCCGCCGAGAACGGCACGCCGCTCGTGCGCACGCGCATCCGCCGCAACTGTCTCGCGTCTGGCGGCGGCTGGATCTGGGTCGGCACGCAGCACGGAATCGTTCGCTACCGCGTGAACGGCGACCGCCTCGAGACCGGACCCGTGATTCCGGGCAGCGTGCTCTGCCTGCTCGCGAAACGCGACGGCAATGTCGTCGTCGGCCAGAGTGACGGCGCGTTGGTCGATCTCGCCAGCGGCCGCGTGTTTCCCGACGTCCGCGCCGCGGCGTTGATGGAAGCGCGCGACGGCTCGCTTTGGATCGGCACCGTCGCCGGCCAGGTGCTCGTCCTGCGCGCGGATGGACTGCATCCGATCGAGACCGGGATCACGGAACGCATCGTCGCGATGGTCGAGTCGCGCAACGGCGAAGTTTGGGTCGCGAGCCTCGGCGCGGGCGCGGTGCGCATCGCGAACGGCAGCATCACGCGCGTCAACGGCCTCCTCGGCGCCACGCTCTGGAGCCTGATGGAGGACCGGGAAGGCAACCTCTGGTTCGCGCAGAACGGCGGCGCCTCGCGGCTGCGCAAGGATTACCGCGCGTTCGAGGCGTACACCGCGCGCGCGGTCGGCAGCGCGCCGCCGGCTCTGCCCGATCGGAGCGTGTTCGCGGTCATCCCGCCGGGCGCATCGAAGCCCTGGGGCGACGCGCTATGGGCCGGGACGGGCGGCGGGGCGGCGGCGATCGCCAGCGACGGCACGTACACGCTGCGCGTTTCCGACGGCCTCCTCAGCACCTCGGTTTACTCGCTTGCCTTCGACGCGCGCGGCCGGTTGTGGATCGGCGGCGTCGGCGGCGTGAATTGCCTCGCGCCGTTCGGCGATGCGCCTCCGCCGATTCCGCTATCGACGATGCGCTCGACGTCGCGCACCGTCACGTTCCGTGGCTTTCCCGCGACGCTCACCGGCTATCCGCTCGACGTCACGTACGCGGTGCGCGTCTTCGGCGATGCGGTTTGGCTCGTCGGCAGCGGTGGCGCGACGGCGTTGTTCCCCGACGGCTGGCATCTCTATCGCGCCGAACAGGGATTGCCGGCGACCGGCGGCACGAGCATCGCCGTCGACGACGCCGGCTACGTCTGGATCACGACGACCGATAACGGCCTCTATCGCAGCACGACGCCCGGCGTGCCGCGCGCGTTCACGCCGATGTGGACGATCGCGAACGGCGCGCCGTCGAACAGCATGCGCTCGCTGCTCTGGCGCGACGGCAAGCTCTGGGTCGGCACGAGCGACGGCGTCGCCGTCCTGCAGGCGAATCCGGTGAAGCAGCTCGCGATGATTCCCACGCGCCAGTTCGGCGGCGGTTTCGTCGTCGGCATGGCTGCCTCGCCGAAGACCGGCAACATCTGGGTCAGCCACAACGCGGGATTGATGGAGATCGACGCGCGCACGTACCGCATTGCGTCGCGCGTCTCGAAGGCCGACGGCCTCATCGACGACGAGGCGTGGGCGTACGGCCCGCTCGCCGTCGGCGACGACGGCCGCATCTATCTCGCAACGCCGAGCGGTGTTTCGATCTACGACCCGTCGCTGCGTGCGGCGAATGCAACGCCGCCGGAAGTCGTGCTGCGGCGGGTGGATTTCCACGAGGGGAGCAGCGGCAACGAGATCGCGATCGAGTACGCGGCGCTCAGCTTCAGCGACGAGGCGCGGGTCCGCTACCGCACGCGCCTCGCCGGCTTCGACAACGACTGGTCGGTGGAGAAGAGCGACACGAAGATCCGTTACACGAACCTGCCGGCGTACATCTTTCCGCGGACGTACGCGTTCGAAGTCACGGCGCGGAACAGCGACGGCGTGTGGTCCCGGACGCCGTTGCGCTACGAGTTCCGCGTGCGGCCCGCGGTGTGGATCCGTTGGTGGGCCGTCCTCATCTACATCGGCCTCATCGTCCTCGGCGCCACCATCGCGAATCGCCTGCGCACGCGGCGGCTGAAGCGGCGCAATCGCGAATTGCA
>JAFAVZ010000009.1 GCA_019242175.1 Acidobacteriota bacterium | reverse complement strand
CATGTGTGGCGCACTTCGCGGATCTTGTCGAAGTCGCATTCGGCCGTGACCAGCGCGTCCTCGTCGCGTTTCGCCATCGCCAGGAACTGGCCGCGCGGATCGCAGAAGTAGCTCTGGCCGTAGAACTCGCCGATGTTCCACGGCGCTTCCATCCCGACGCGGTTGATCGCGCCGACGAAGTAGCCGTTCGCGACCGCATGCGCGGGCTGCTCGAGCTTCCACAGATACTCGGACAAACCGGCGACCGTCGCCGAGGGATTCATCACGATCTCCGCGCCGTTCAGGCCGAGCTCGCGCGCTCCCTCGGGGAAGTGGCGGTCGTAGCAGATGTACACGCCGACCTTCGCGTACTTCGTGTCGAAGACGGGGTAGCCGAGGTTGCCGGGGCGGAAGTAGAACTTCTCCCAGAAGCCGGGAGCGGTGTGGGGGATGTGGTTCTTGCGGTACTTGCCGAGGTAGGAGCCGTCGGCGTCGATGACGGCGGCGGTGTTGTAGTAGACGCCCGTCGACTCCTCTTCATAGAGAGGGACGACGATCACCATGTTGTACTTCGCCGCGTACTCCTGCATCAGCCTCGTCGTCGGGCCGTCCGGAATCTTCTCCACGGAGTCGTACCAACGCGGGTTCTGCTCGGCGCAGAAATAGGGGCCGGTGAAGATCTCCTGCATGCAGAGGATCTGGACGCCTTCCTGGCCGGCCTGATCGACGTACTTCAGCGTGCGCTCGAGCTGCGCGTTGCGGATCGTCTCGATCGACTCGCTGACGTCCGCGGCGAGCGACGTCTGGATCAGGCCGCACTTCACGATTCTGGACATGGACTCTCCTTGCAGATGGACGATTGTATCGTGTCATCCTGGCGGGCACGGCCCGCTGCGTTTGTTGGCCAAGCCTTCACGAGGCGTGGCGTTCTCGACGGCCTGGATGAGAATCTCGACATTGCGTTGAAAGGGCCGTGGCGTGGGACGGCTTCAGCCCGACCGGGACCGGCAGAAGACGATCTCCACATGGTGTCATCCTGAGGCGCGAAGTCGCCGAAGGATCTCCCGGCACGTGCGCTTCCGTCCCGCATCAGGAGATCCTTCACCGTCTTCGCGGTTCAGGATGACAACCGTGCTCACCTCGGCGAGTTGAACAGTCCTCGTTTCAGGAACTGTCCCTGGCCCGTCCGCCCGACGTACTGCCCTTCCTCGATCACCAGCTCGCCGCGCGACAGCACCGTCTTCGTCACACCGCGTACCTTCGTACCCTCGTACGCCGAGTAGTCGACGTTCATGTGATGCGTCGCCGCGCTGATCGTCATCTCCTCGTCCGGATCGAAGATCACGATGTCGGCGTCGGAGCCGACGGCGATCGTGCCCTTGCGGGGGAAGAGGCCGAAGATGCGCGCCGCCGAAGTCGACGTGATCTCGACGAAGCGATTCACCGAGATGCGGCCGCCGACCACGCCCCCGTTGTAGACGAGGCTCATGCGATGTTCCACGCCCGGGCCGCCGTTCGGAATCTTCGTGAAATCGTTCAGGCCGAGCTCCTTCTGCTCCTTGAAGCAGAACGGGCAGTGGTCGGTCGAGATGACCTGCAGATCGTTGTACTGCAGCCCGCGCCAGAGCTTCTCCTGGTTGTGCTTGTCGCGGATCGGCGGCGTCATCACGTACTTCGCGCCTTCGAATCCCGGCTGCTCGTACACGCTGTAGTCGAGGAAGAGATACTGCGGGCAGGTCTCGGCGTAGGTGGGGATGCCCTGGTCGCGGGCGCGCGTCACTTCCTGCAACGCGTCGTCGCAGCTGAGGTGGACGATGTAGACCGGCGCGTTCGCCATCTCCGCGAGCGCGATCGCGCGATGGACGCCTTCCGCTTCCGCCTTCGTCGGCCGCGTCAGCGCGTGATACTTCGGCGCCGTTTTCCCTTCCGCGAGCGCCTTCTTCACCATGACGTCGATCACGACGCCGTTCTCCGCGTGCATGCAGATCAGGCCGCCCTTTTCCGACGCCACGGTCATCGCCTTGTAGATCGTGCCGTCGTCGACGAGGAAGACGCCCGGATAGGCCATGAACAGTTTGAAGCTCGTGACGCCCTGGTCGATGATCGAGCGCATCTCGCTCAGGCGCTGGTCGGGCAGGTCGGTGCAGATGAGATGGAAGCCGTAATCGATCGACGTCTTCCCCTCGGCCTTCGCGTGCCACGTGTCGAGCGCCTCGTTGAGCGCCTGCCCTTTCGACTGCACGGCGAAGTCGATGATGGTCGTCGTGCCGCCGAACGCCGCGGCGCGCGTGCCGGTCTCGAAGGTGTCGGAGGCGGAGGTGCCGCCGAACGGCAGCTCCATGTGCGTGTGGGGATCGATGCCGCCGGGGATGACGAGCCGGCCCATCGCATCGATCACCTTGTCCGCCTCGGCCTCGATGGACTTCGCGATCATCGCCACCTTGCCGTCTTCGATGAGCAGATCCGCGTGGTAGTCGTCGACCGCCGTGACGATTCGACCGTTTTTGATGATGGTGCGCATGGCGGGCGATTCTACGGCAGAATGACGGCATTCCATGCTGGCCCGGGCGGTGGCTTTTCTGTCGCTGCCGATCGTCCGGAAGTGCAGACGGAAGCCGGTCGACGTGATCTTCAATTTGGCGATCCGTTTCGTCGTTCCCTGAAAACTGCGGCATAGAATGCCCGGATGATCGCAGGCCTGCTGCTGTCCTCTTTCCTCGCCGCCACGACTGCGAACGTTGCGCAGGCCGTGGGCGTCGCCGATCCGGCGGCGACCGTGACCGACGGCCTCGCCTCGCCGACGCCGCTCACCCGCGCCGCCGCCGCCCGCGTGGCCGCGGTCCGCGACGTCAAGGCGGCGCTTCCCGCGTTGCGCACGCTGGTCACGAAGGAGGCGGACGCCGACGCCGCCCGCGAAGAGCTGCGGGCCCTCATCATCCTCGGCACCGATGAAGACGTGGCGCTCGCGGCGAAGAATGCGGGCCGTTACCCGGCGCGCATGGACGCCGCCGTCGGCGATGCGGTCGCGCGTCTCGGCGCCCCTCGCGCCGTCGATCTCTATCTGACGAACGTCAAGCCGTTGCGCCACATCTCTGGCGAGGCGAACTTCTTCTCGCTCGCGCTCTGGGGCCGCCCCGAGCTCCTCACCGCCACCGCCGCACGCGTCCTCGGCGCGCAGGACGACCGCGGCTGGAAAGAGCTGCTCGAAGCGGCGCGCGACGCGCGGCTCCCCGTCGGCGAGGGAGTGCTCAACGCCGGCGCGAACGCCGGCACGCCGAAGCTGCGCGAGGCGACGCTCTGGCATCTCGTGCACTTCGTCGACGACACGCATCCGATCGGCGACGGGCTGCAGAAGGCCGCGACGACCCCGCGCGAAGACGCCTCGCCGCGCGAAGCGTTCGCCCGCGAGCTCGTGCGCCGCGCCTCCACGCGCGGCGAGCCGAAGGCCGATCCGAAGTTCGAGGCGTATCTCGCCTCGGCCGACGCGAAACAGGACCTCGGGACGGTGCGGCCGGCGCTCTTGACGGATGGCGAGCTGCACGCGCTCGGCGTGGCCCAGCGGCCGCCCGCGCCGCCGGCCGGCGCGACGAAGGCGCCGTTGCCGGCGACGTCGTTCCTCCTGCCGTCGCAGTTGCCGGCGGGCGTCGTCGACGCCGTCTTCGCGAACAATCTCTGCACGAGCGGCTGGCTCGGCGTCGCGGCCGCGGGCGTCGACCGCGCGGGCCGCGTGCGCCAGCTCGACCTGTCGCACGTCACGTCCGACCCGGCCTGCAATACCGCGCTCGCGACGCTCGCCCGCCTCTCGCTCGTCAGTCCGGCGAACATCAGCAGCACATTCACGGCCGGCGACCTGCTGATGGTCCAGCCGAACCGCGTGTCCGTCTGCCTCGACGAGCCCTCGGTCGGCGAGCCGCTCTACGTCGGCCGCATCGCCCGCGTCGGACGCGACGTCCGCACGCCGACCGTCCAACGCCAGCTCGATCCCGTCTACCCCGAGGAAGTGCGCAAGAAGGCGATCGCCACCGGCGCGCCGCCCCAGGCCGTGACCGTGGAGGCGCTCGTCTCCTCGACCGGCTGCGTGCGTCCGCTCAAGATCGTGAAGGCCGCTACTTTCCCCGACCTCAACGCCTCGGCCCTCGAGGCGCTGGCGCAGTGGTCGATCTCGCCGTCGAAGATCAACGACCAGCCGGTGCCGGCGGTGCTCAACATCACGATCCAGTTCCGGGCGCAGTAGGCGGGCACGTAGGGCCGGCTCTCAGCCGGCCGCAGTCGAGGAATGATGCGGCGGGCCTCGTCCGCCGCGACCGCATTACATTGGGCCGGCTGGAGAGCCGGCCCTACGTTTTGGACACTTCCGCCGCGTGAGACAATGCGCGCCGCCCATGACCCGGCTCACAGTCGACCTCGTCCCCCTCGACGCCCTCGCGCCCGCCGACGACCTGCTCGGCATCGTCACTTTCGGAGCCCGGCATCCGCTGGCGTCCCTCGAAGTCATGGGCATGCGCCAGCTCGGCCCTGAACTGGTGGCCGAGGTTTGGTGTGGGGAGGGCTTTGTTTTCGGGACCTGGAGCTCCGAGGATGACGACGTCGAGCGCGCCTCGAGAGCCGCCTACGACGAGATCCTGCGGACGACCGCCGAGCGGGGCTATCCGCATCTGCTCCGCGCCTGGAACCACGTTCGCGGACTGAACATCGGAAACGGCGACGAAGAACGCTACCGCCGGTTCTGCGCCGGGCGGCACGACGCCTTCGATGCGGCGGGTTGGACGAACCGGATGCTTCCCGCGGCGAGCGGCATCGGGATGCGCGAGGGGAGCCTCGCGATCTACTACGTCGCCGGGCGGGAGGCGGGGCGGAACGTCGAGAATCCGCGGCAGGTGAGCGCGTACGACTATCCGCGCCAGTACGGCCGGCGCAGCCCGTCGTTCGCCCGCGCCACGGTGAGCGGCGATCTCGTGTTCGTCTCCGGCACTTCGAGTGTCGTCGGCCACGAGACGCTGCACAAGGGCGACGTCGATGCGCAGGTCGACGAGACCATCGCGAACCTCGACGCCGTCCTGCGCGAGGCCGGCACGGAAGGCGTCGGCGCGCTGCATCTCGTGAAAACTTACGTGCGGCACGCGGAGGACTATCCGCGGATCAAGGAACGACTGGAGCGGGTGTTGCCCGCGGCGAAGGCGATGTATCTCGAGAGCGACATCTGCCGCGCCGATCTGCTCGTGGAAGTGGAAGGCATCGCCCGGGCCTGAGTCACAGCCGCGATCCGGCCGACGTCCTCCTCTACATGCCGGATCCTTTCGTCGCCTACGCCGACGAGTTCCACGACGTCCTCGGATCGAATCCCACTTACGAGTCGATCCCGGCCGACGCGCACGAAGGGCCGGTGTACGTGCGCGACTGGAACGCCGTACTGTTCACGAGCGTGCCGGAGCGGACGGACGTCCCCGCGTTCGGCGACCGCAACGTCCAGATCGGCCGGCTCGACGTCGCAAAGCGAAAGCTCTCCGTGTTCCGCGAGGCGTCGAACATGGGCAACGGCATGACGCTCGATCGCGAAGGGCGGCTGCTGATCTGCGAACAGGGATCGTTGACGACGCCCGCGCGCATCTCCCGCCTGGATCTCCAGACCGGCGCGATCGAGACTGTCACCGATCGCTGGTTCGGATTGCCGTTCAACTCCCCGAACGACGTAGTGGTCAAGAGCGACGGCACCATCTGGTTCACCGATCCGAGCTACGGCGCGTTGCAGGGCTTCCGGCCGCCGGCGCTCTCCGGCGACTACGTCTACCGCTGCGATCCGCGGGAGAAAGTCTCGACCGCGGTCGTCCTCGACTCCTTCAACAAGCCGAACGGCCTCTGTTTCTCGCCCGACGAATCCATCCTCTACGTGAACGACTCCGGTGCGATCCAGGGCCCGGGGACGTATTACCCGGCGCTCCCGCATCACATCAAGGCGTTCGACGTGATCGTCGACGGGAATGGGGGAGCCCGCCTCGGGCCGGGACGCCTCTTCGCGACCATCACGCCGGGGATACCGGACGGTCTCAAATGCGATTCCGCCGGCCGCGTCTACAGCTCTTCGTTCAGCGGCGTCCAGGTCTTTTCCCCGGAGGGCCGCATCCTCGGCGAGATCGTCGCGCCGGGCGTGGCGAATTTTTGTTTCGGCGGGGAGCGGAATGACACGCTTTTCCTGATGTGCGACAGCGAGATCGTCATCGCGCGCATCGCGGCGACGGGCGCGTAGGCGCCCAGTCTGCCTTTTTCAGCTATTGCCGCGGCGCCCGACGGGGCGTAGCATCTCCGCGCCGTTTCCCAACAGGTCCAATACGTCGTGACGGGGCAGCTCTGCACTCTCTCCCGGAGAGAGGTGCTGCCGGAAAGCCAGGTTCCCATGAAAACGAAAGTAGCCTTTCTCTCCCTCGTGGTGGTCGCGCTTCTTGCCGCGCCGGCGGTTTTCGCGCAGGCCAGCGCGGCGAATTACACGTTCTCGACGACCACGACCGGCTCGCTCACCGACATGAGCAGCGGCACGACGCAGCTCATCGCGGCAAACCAGGACGACACCGCGTCCGGGGTGACGACGATGCCTTTCGATTTCTTTTTCATGGGCGTGCGCCAGACGCAGTTCAGCGTCAACTCGAACGGCAGCCTGCGGTTCGGCAGCACGCCGGCCAGCACGACCGGCTACGACCCGCTGGGGCAGGCCAGCCAGTTCCTGATCACCGCCTACGGCGCGGACCAGCGTACCCACCTCACCGGCAAGGTCCACTTCAAGGTGACCGGCAGCGCGCCGAACCGGGTGATGGTCGTCGAGTGGCTGAACATGCAGTCGGACTTCAACGCCGGCGGCACCGTGGACCTGACCTATCAGGTGCGGCTCTACGAGGGCACCGGCGTGATCGAGTTCGTGTACGGCTCGATGACGATGGGCGCCGCCGGTGCGGCTGACACGAACTCGAACAGTCCGCAGATCGGGTTCTCCTCCAGCAACGCCGCAAACACGGTCGGTACGGTGACCGCCGCGCAGAGCGGCTCGCCCGCACCGACGTACGCCTCGGCCGCCGCGCCGGTGAACAACTCGTACGTTGCGGGCGCGATCACCGTGCTCACGTCTGCCGCGGACGGCTCGCGCCGCACGTTTAGCCTCACGCCGCAGGCGGTGAATCCTCCGGGCGGCCCGCTCACGTTCACGAACGTGGCCGCCGCCACCACGACCCTCAATTGGACCGACTCCTCGAACGAGCTCGGGTACGTCATCTACAACTCGACGGACGGCGTGAACTTCACGTTGATCGGCACCGCGGCGCAGAATGCGACGAGCTTTGTCGCCAGCGGGTTGACCGCCTCGACGAACTACACCTGGCGCGTCACCGCGTTTTCCGACGGGGCGACGGCTTCTCTCTCCGGCTCACAGGCGACGAGCTCCGCGACGCCGAACGGCACGGTCGGCGCCGGAGGTCTCTGGTCCAGTCCCGCGACCTGGTCGAGCGGCGCGGTCCCGACGATCAATGAGAACGTCACGATCGGCGCCGGAGCGACGGTCACGCTCGACACGACCGCCAACGCCTACTCGCTCGTGATCGCGAACGGCGGCACGCTGCAGTTCGAGCAGACGACCGCCCGCACGCTCCTGGTCAACACCGACGTGACGATCATCAGCGGCGGCACGTTCCAGTCGAATCCGGCCGGCACGCAGACCGGCCACGTGCTGACCCTAAACGGCAACCTCGTCAACAACGGCACGCTCGATTTCTCCACGAACGCCGACACCGCCGGCGCCAGCATCACGTTCGCCGGCCTGGGCAACGTGACGCTCCAGGGCACCGGCGCGACGACGGACATCCGGCAAATCAACGTCAGCAAGGGCGTCGACCCGACCACGATTCTGGAGGTCAAGCCGACGAACTTCACCGTGCGCGGCGTGACCACCGATACGATCGTCGGCGGCTGGCTCGTCCAGACCTCGGGCACGATCAAGATGTCCGGCACGTTCACCGGCGCCAGCCGCGTTTTCAGCGCCGCGGCCTACACGATTCCGACGGCCGCCGGCTTCTGGCTGAACAATCCGAACTACACCGTGGCCGCTCAGGCCAACAGCATGACGAACAACGGCCTCCTGCGCATCACGCAGGGGGCGTACAACATCGGAACGAGCGGCATCCATGCGGTCGGCGGCGGCTCCGGCGCGCAATTCATCATCGAAGGCGGCACGCTCAACCTGGCGGGCCGCTTCAGCCCGGCCAGCGCCATCGTCTATACGCAGAGCGCCGGCACGGTGAACGTGGCTACAGTTGGGAACACGGGCACCGGTACCACGCAGGCCTCGTTCGGGATCCAGAGCACTGGCACCTTCAACTTCAGCGGCGGAGCGATCAACCTCGTGCAGGCCTGCACGGGCGCCACGCCAGTCGATTGGTTCGTTCCCGTCACGCCAGTCTCGGCTGCCGGCACTCTGCAGGCCGGCACCTCCGCGACGGTCACGAACCTCAACTTCCGCATCCGCGGCAACATCCCGAACCTCGTCGTCGACAACACCACGACCAATAAGACGGTGACCCCCACGGCGCAGGTCAACCTGCTCGGTACGGTGCTCATCAAGAGCGGCTCCTCGTTCGTCACGAACGGCCAGATCTGCCTCATCCTCGGTCCGACGTTCACCAACAACGGCACCGTCAACGGCACCTCCGCGAACACGCGCTTCTACTTCCTCGGCAACGGCGTCGCGACGACGCTCAACGGCAGCGGAACGTTCACGGCGCCCCTGACGGCATTCGAGGTCGACAACCCGCTCGGCGTGACGCTCGACCCGGCGATCTCCAACATCATCGTCAGCCGCGTGAACAACTTCTCCGGCGGCATCACGAACGCGAACAAGCTGACGCTCGGCAACGGCGGCGCCACGTCGGCCGTCGTGCAGCTCGGCGTCACGGGCGCCACGAGCCCGGTCCTCGGCTTCGACGTAGCGCCGGTCTGGAACCCCGGCACGGGTGGGGTGAACCTGTTCTATGCGCCGGAGATCGGCCCTCGCACGACCGGCTTCGAGGTGCCGCCTTCGCGCACGCTCAACGCGATCGGCTTCACGAACCCGAACACCATCACGATCGCCGGTGGAGACATCAACGTCGTCGGCGCTCTCGTCTCTCCGAATCCCGCATTCAGCCTCGCCGGTGGACGGATCGTGACCGGTGCCAACACGCTCGCGTTCACCTCGACGACCGGCATCTACTCGCGCACGACCGGCTACGTCGACGGCAACTTCAAGCGCATCTTCACCGCCATCGGCTCGACGGTCTTCGACGTCGGTACGGCGAACGGCTACACGCCGGTCACGTTCAACGTCACGGCTGGCGCCTCGTTCCCGACGAACATCACCGTCGCGGCGGTCCAGAGCTCGGCGCCCAGCATCGGCACGGCCTCCAAAGCCATCAACCGCTACTGGAAGTTCGACGCTACCGGCGTCACGGCCGACATCACCGTGAACTACCTCGACCCGACGGACATCCCGGGCACGGTGACCGAGGCGAACCTGCATTTCCTGCGGCACCGGAACCTGAATCCGAGCGACTACACGGATGAAGGCGGCACGGTGAACACCGCCGCGAACACCGCCACGCTCACCGGCGTCAGTACGTTCTCCGACTGGACGCTGGCCGAGGCTGGGGCGGATTTGGGGATCACGAAGACGGATGGCGTGACTTCGGCCACCCCGGGTGGCAGCGTGACGTACACGATCACCGCTTCGAACAACGGCACGGTGGCGAATCCGTCCGCGACGGTGGCGGACACCTTCCCGGCCGGTCTGACCTGCAGCACGACCTGCGCGAGCGCGGGCGGCGCGAGCTGCACGACCGGTCCGTTCGGCGGCAACATCAACGACACGGCGAACCTCCCGGCCGGCGGCACCGCGACGTACACCGCGAACTGCACGATCAGCAACGCGCTGACCGGAACGCTCTCCAACACGGCAACGATCAGCGGCGGTGCGGTGACGGATTTCTCGTCCGCCAACAACTCGGCGACGGACTCCGACTCGCTCGCGGCCAGCGCCGACCTCGCGATCACGAAGACGGACGGCGTGACCACGGCCACGGCCGGCGGCTCCGTGACGTACACCATCACGGCATCGAACGCCGGTCCGAGCGCCGCGAGCGGCGTGACCGTCGGCGATACGTTCCCGGCCGTGCTCACCTGCAACACGACCTGCCTCGGATCGGGCGGCGGCACCTGCACGGCCGGTCCGTTCCCCGGCAACATCAATGACACGGTGAACCTGCCGGCCGGCGGCAGCGTGACGTACACCTCCAGCTGCACGATCTCGCCTTCCGCGACCGGCACGCTCTCCAACACCGCGACCGTGACTGCGCCGGGTGGCATCACCGACCCGACTCCCGGCAACAACTCCGCGACGGACTCCGACTCGCTCGGGACCAGCGCCGACCTCTCGATCACGAAGACGGACGGCGTCACGACCGCGACGCCGGGTGGCAGCGTGACCTACACGATCACGGCCTCGAACGCCGGTCCGAGCAACGCGCCCGGCGCAACGGTCGCCGACTCGTTCCCCGCCTCGCTCACCTGCAGCACGACTTGCATCGGCGCGGGCGGCGGCACCTGCACGGCCGGTCCGTTCGGCGGCAACATCAACGACACGGTCAATCTCCCGGCCGGCGGCAGCGTGACGTACACCTCCAGCTGCACGGTCTCCTCGCTCGCGACCGGCACGCTGTCCAACACGGCGACCGTGGCCGCACCGGGCGGTGTGACCGACCCGACTCCGGGCAACAACTCCGCGACCGACTCCGACACGCTCAGCGCGAGCGCCGACCTCTCGATCACGAAGACGGACGGCGTCACGACCGCGACCCCGGGTGGCAGCGTGACCTACACGATCACGGCGTCGAACGCCGGCCCGAGCAATGCGACCGGCGCAACGGTCGCCGACTCGTTCCCCGCCTCGCTCACCTGCAGCACGACTTGCATCGGCGCGGGCGGCGGCACCTGCACGGCCGGTCCGTTCGGCGGCAACATCAACGATACGGTCAACCTCCCGAACGGCGGCAGCGTGACGTACACCTCCAGTTGCACGGTCTCCTCGCTTGCGACCGGTACGCTGTCCAACACGGCGACGGTCACCGCACCGGGCGGCGTGACCGACCCGACGCCGGGCAACAACTCGGCGACCGATTCGGACACGATCACTCCGACGGCCGATCTCTCCATCACGAAGACGGACGGCGTGACGTCGGCGACGGCCGGGGGCAGCGTGACCTACACGATCACGGCTTCCAACGCCGGCCCGAGCAGCGTCTCCAACGCGACGGTGGCTGACACCTTCCCCGCTTCGCTCACCTGCACCACGACCTGCCTCGGCGCGGGCGGCGGATCCTGCACGGCCGGTCCGTTCGGCGGCAACATCAATGACACCGTCAACCTCCCGAGCGGCGCCAGCGTCACGTACACCTCGAGCTGCACCATCTCCGGCGCGGCCACCGGGTCGCTCACGAACACGGCGACGGTAACGGCTCCGGGTGGCACGACCGATCCGAACCCGGCCAACAACTCCGCCACGGACATCGACGCCCTCGGCGCCAGCGCCGATCTCTCGATCACGAAGACGGACGGCGTGACGTCGGTGACCCCGGGCGGCTCGGCGACGTACACGATCACGGCTTCCAACGCCGGCCCGAGCAATGCGCCGGGCTCGACCGTCGCGGACACGTTCCCGGCGGCGCTGACCTGCACCTGGACGTGCATCGGCGCGGGCGGCGGCGTCTGCACCGCTTCCGGCTCGGGCAACATCAACGACACCGCGAATCTCCCGACCGGCGGCAGCGTGACGTATACCGCCAGTTGCACCGTCTCCAGTCTCGCCTCCGGAACGCTCTCGAACACCGCGACCGTGACGGCGCCGGGCAGCGTGACGGACACGAATCCGGGCAACAACTCCGCGACCGACACCGACACCGTGACCCCCCTCGGCGCGAACGTGAGCGGCACGAAGACGGCGGCCGGCAGCTTCACCGTCGGCGGCAACATCGTCTACACCGTGGTGCTGACGAACAGCGGCGGCGGCGCCCAGAACGACAACCCCGGCAATGAGTTCACGGACGTTCTCCCGGCGACCGTCGCCCTCACGTCCGCCAGCGCCTCCAGCGGAACCGCGGTGGCAACGGTCGGCACGAACACGGTGACCTGGAACGGCTCGATCCCCGCCGGCGGCTCCGTGACGATCACCATCAACGCGACCGTCCTCCCGACCGCCGCCGGCACCACCGTGTCCAACCAGGGCACGATCTCCTACGACAGCGACGGCAACAACACGAACGACGCGACGCGCCAGACCGACAACCCCGCCGTCGGCGGCGCCTCCGACCCGACGACGTTCCCCGTCGCCGCCGCCCCCGCCGCCGTCGTCCCGACGCTTTCGCCGCTGGCACTCCTGCTGATGGCGATGACGCTCGCGGCCGTGGCGTTCGTGGCGATGCGGAGCAGGATCGGGTAAACGACCTTAGAAGCAGCGCCCGTCCGGATGGGCGGGCGCTGCTTCTGTGCAGACAGCGGTCACGCTGCTTCTGTCGTAAGCTACACCGCATGGAAACGACGACACTCGAACTAGAGCGTGAGCTGCGTTTCTTCGAACAGCACCGGATCGAGTGGATGGAGACGGTGGCGGGCAAATACGCGCTAGTGAAAGGCGTCGAGCTCGTAGGGACGTTCGACACCGAGACGGAAGCTGTCGGAGCTGGCTTTCGTCGTTTCGGGAACGAAGCGTTCCTGGTGAAACGCATTGTCGAAGCCGATCTCCCGTTGCTCTTCGCAACGTTTAACTTAGGGATGTAGTGGCTTCGTTCGAGAGCGTTTCGCCCGATCTCGCGACGTCTGGTCCGCTCTATGAGGTGAGTGTCGGCCCGTCGCGGGAGATGATCAGCGCCTTGACTCCGCATGGCGCGGTCTTGCGCGCGCCGTTTCGCGTTACGGCACTCGTCGATACCGGCGCGTACACCACCGTGTTGAACCCGGAGGCCATCGCGCACCTGAATCTCCGTCCGGTCGGAGTCGCTCCCATCGTCACACCGTCAACCACGGCTCCAGTGATCTGCCAGCGGTATCACATCAATCTCTACTTCTCCGAAGAGGTCGTGGTCGAGAACATCTTCGCAATCGCGGCGCCGATGGGCGGCGTACCGTACGCCTGCCTGATCGGTCGCGATGTACTGCGCCGCGCAACCTTCCTCTACGACGGCGTCGCAGACCGCTACACGCTGACGCTCAAGTAGCCACGCCGCAGCGCGGCACCAGCACATCCGTCAGCCGCGCCGGCTTCTTCACCCGCTGCCCGTCCATCCACGCATCCGTTGCCCCGATCATTGCGGCGTCGTTCGTCAGCTCGCCGAGGCGGCGGCGGGTGGTGGCGGCGTGGAGGTGCATCTCGACCTTCTCGAAACTGGCCGCCGCGGACGCGAGCAGCTCGGGGGCTCGGGTGGGCATCGCGCCGGCTTCGAGCAGCATCGCCAGCGGTTGCGCCCAGGCCCCGTCTTCCTTCCGCAGCCGAGCAGCATCCTCGGCCGCGGCGGCGAGATTGCCGGCCGCAATGGCGACGCGTCCGTGCAGGAACCATGACTCGATGCGCACGACCTGGATGCGCAGCAGCATCGACTCCAGCAGCGCCGGCCATCGTTCTTCAATCCGTCGCCAAGCCTCGGCAGCATTGCCGTTGTAGAGATCGATCGCCGACTCCGTCCACAGCGCCTGCAGATGCTGGAAGTGGAAGCCCTGCAGCGACCAGCGGGACATGATCGACCGCAGCGCGCGCCGCGCGCCTTCCGGATCGTCGAGCGCGAGCCAGACGATCGCCGGCCGGCCCACCATGTCCGTCGCCGCATACAAATCGCCGCGTTCCTCGGCATCGCGCAGCTGCGCCAGCACGCGCCGCGACAGCTGCTCCATCTCGCCGAGGTAGGCGAGCGACGACACGGCGTAGTTCTGCGATGTGTTCATTTCCCACCACACGCCGGTGCAGCGTTCGCGGAACACCGCGTCCGCCTGCTCCGCGCGCTCCGCGGCCGCGCGAAAGCGGCCGCTCGAAAACGCCGCGACGGCGGACGACATCAAAGCCATGCCCATCGCGTGAGGATCGCCGAGGCGACGGGCGAGGCGCTCGGTGCGGGCGAGGAGGTCGTCCGTCTTTTTCGTCGCGCCGCCGCCGCGCAGAGACGTGAATCCCGCCTCGACCGACAACGCGCGCGCCACGCGGTAAGGATCGCCGGCCTTCAATGCGAGGCGAAGGTGCATCGGCTGGAAGTAGACGGCCAGCACGTTGTCGATGCGCGACAAGCCGATCGTCACCGCCCAGCAGACGTCGACGCGCAGCAGCAGATCGGCCGGGATTTCGGCCACGTCGCGCTCGTGAAAGCCGAGGCCGCGGAACTTCGCGAGGAGCTTGCGAAAGAGGATGCCGAGGATGATCTGGCGGCGCGACGTCGGCAGCTTCATGCCGACGGATGCGAGCACGTCGCGCAGCACGCGCAGGCCTTGATCGACGTGACCGCTGCGCAGCAAGCCTTCCGTCGCGCGGCGGCGCATCTCCAGCGCGTCTTTCGCCTCGACCATGTCCGCGGCGCGGAGGTAGTAGTCCGCCGCCTCCGATGCGCGGCCGGCGTTGGAAAGCGTGTCCGCGAGTTGGATGAGGCGCGGCGCGGTCGCGCGCTCGATGCCGTGCAACTCGAGCGCTAGGCGATAGAGACGCGCGGCGTGATCGAAGGCGAGCGAGGCCGCCGCTTTGTCTGCCGCCTGCAACGCGTAGTCGGCGGCGCGCTCGTGATCGCCCGCGCCCTGGAAGTGGATCGCGAGCACTTCAGGATCGTTCCAGCCGAGGTCTTCGAGCGTGTTGGCGAGGCGGAGGTGCCAGGCGCGGCGACGCGGTGCCGCGATGCGATGCAGAATCGCCTCGCGGATGCGATCGTGATACGCGACGATCTCCTCCCGCCCGCCGCGCACGCGCGTCCGCACGAGATGCGCGCCGCGCAACGTCGAGACCAGCGCCTGCACGTCTGCGTTCTCGATCCGCGCCGCGGTCCGCGCGACGGATGCTTCGAGCGGCTGGCCGGCGATGGCGACCACTTCGAGGAGATCCTGCGCGGTCTTGTTCAGGCGCGCAACGCGCGCGCGGATCAAATCATCCAATCCGCCTGTCACATCATCCGCCTCGGGCATCGCGAGCGTCTCGCCGATCTCGTCCGAGAAGCGGCCGATCTCGTGGATGAAGAACGGGCTGCCGGCGGCTTCGCGCGCGATCGCCTCGACGCGTTCCGCGCTCGCATTCTTGCCGAGGAGTGCTCGGGCGAGATCGCGCGCATCGTCGGCTTGCAATTCGTCGAGTGCGATCTCGCGGACGTCGGGCAGCGTGTGCTCCTCGCGCTGCTTGCGCAGTTCGGCGAGGAACGGGCTCTCCGCCTCTTCGCGGCGATACGTGGCGATGAGCAGCAACGGCGGCGCGTCGGGAGGTCGCAACAACTCGCCGATCACCGCCGCGGAGTCGCGATCGCCCCACTGCAAATCGTCGAGGAAGAGGACGACCGGCCGTTCGTCGACGATGCGCGCCATCATCTCGCGCAACGCCGCAAACGCGCGGCGACGCAACTGCTGCGAGTCGACCACATCGACCGCTTTGCGCCGACCCTTCTTCACCGCCTCGATGCCGTCGAGCACGGGGAAGAGGCGCGCAAGCGCCATGACGTCCGTCGGCATGACGGCTTTCGCCTCGAGCGAGCTGAGACTGCGCAGGTATTGCGTGAGGTCGTCGATCAGGCTGTCGAGCGCTTTGTACGGCAGCGATTCCTGTTCGTAGCAACGGCCGGTGAGGACGACGACGGTGCGGTCGTCGCTGCGCGCTTCTTCGATGAAGCGACGCACGAGCGTCGATTTGCCCATGCCCGAACGGCCCTGGATCAAGACGGTCGCCGCATGACCGCTGCGAGCGGTCGCGAGGCCGTCGTGGAGCTGCTGCAACTCCGCCGAACGGCCGACGAACGGCACGTCGATGCGTTTCGACTGCGTCGGCGTCACCGGCGCCTCGGCCGACTGCGTATTCAGGCGCCGCAGAATCTCGGGTCCGAGCGGCCGTTGGTCGGGCGTGCGCCGGAGGAGATCGACAGTGAGCCGGTTGAGGTCCGCCGGAATGCCGCTGACGATCGTCGACGGCGCGGGCGGATCCATCGTCTGCTTGGCCAGCATCATCGAGTACGCGTTGCCCGGAAACGGCAGCTGGCCGGTGAGCGCCTCGTACAGCATCACCCCGACCGAATACCAATCACTCGCCTCGGTCGCGGGGCGCTCCGCGATCTGCTCCGGCGACATGTACGCCGGCGTTCCCGCGAACGTGACTTTCTTGTCCGGCGACATGTCGGTGGCGAGGCCGAAGTCGAGCACGACGACCCGCCCCTGCGGCGTGACGAGGACGTTGGGCGGCTTGAGATCGCGATGGAGCTTGCCGGCGCGATGCAAGGCCGCGACGCCTTCGCAGAGCTGACGCAATGCGGGGCGGAGAACGTCGAGGCGCGCGACGCATTGCGCGATGACCGGCGGCGGCGTGTTCGCATTCGGCGTGATGGGCGGCGGCGTGGTGTCGCCGCGCGAGGGGAGGAGCGGCGGCAACGGATCGGAGAGCGGCTGCGCGATCGGCGTCTGCCTCTCCGTCGGCATGAGGTCGGAGTCGTGCTCCTAATCCCGCTGCGTCTGCCCGCTCGGATGCGAGTCGAGCGTCCAGCCGGTGGAGGGGCGGACGTAGGTGAGAAACGTCATCCCCCGCACCAACTCCATCGTGAAGAACCAGTCTTCGCCGCGATTGACGAGCTCGTACAACGCGACGAGGTTCGGATGGGCGACGTCCGCGAGGGACCGGAACTCCTGCTTGAGGCGATAGATGGCCGCGGCGTCGGTCTCGATCAGTTTCTTGAGCGCGACGACTTCGTTGCGCCGCCGATCGAAGGCCTCGTAAACGACCCCCATCCCGCCCGACCCAAGCCTGCGACGGATGTCGAACCGGTCTCCCGCCGGCCCCGATCCCGTCGCAAATTCCGCCATCGACTCATTGTGTCAGAAGGAACCAATTTGTTGCGATCGGGGACGTGTCATCCCGAGCCGCGCAACGGCGACCGGCCCCGGGCCGGTACGTGTGTTGGCCAAGCCGCCGCGCTTTCGCGCCCGTGTCAATCCGGAGATGCGCAGGGGAAGGTGTCACCCTGAGCCGCGCAGACGGCGACCGGCCCGGGGCCGGTACGTGTGTTGGCCAAGCCGCCGCGCTTTCGCGCCTGTGTCATCCTGAGCCGCGAAGACGGCGAAGGATCTCCTGGTGCAGGCGATACGCGCACGTGCCGGGAGATCCTTCACCGTCTACGCGGTTCAGGATGACACGAACCAAGTATCCGCGAGATCCGTCCATGATGGATTCTGCGTCGCGATCAACGTGTCCTTCTTGGCCCGCGTCCAGCCCTTGATCTGCTTTTCGCGTGCGATTGCGTCCTTCACTTCGGTGAAGTGCTCGATGTAGACGAGCAACGTGCAGTTGTACTGATCCGTGAAGCCGGACAGCGCATGGTTCTTGTGCTGCCAGACGCGCCGTTCGAGAGAGTTGGAGACACCGACGTAGAGCACGTTCCGGTGTGCGTTCGTCATCACGTAGACGTAGTAGTTGTGACCTTCGCGCACGTGCCAGGAGATCCTTCGCCGTCTTCGCGGCTCAGGATGACACAGGCGCGAAGGTTGGCGGAGGCTTGGCCGACAAGCGCCCCGGCCCGTGGCCGGTCGCCGTCTTCGCGGCTCAGGATGACACAGGCGCGAAGGTTGGCCGAGGCTTGGCCGACAAGCGCCCCAGCGTCTTCGCGGCTCAGGATGACACAGGCGCGAAGGTTGGCCGAGGCTTGGCCGACAAGCGCCCCGGCCCGTGGCCGGTCGTCGTCTTCGCGACTCAGGATGACACGACCAGGTTCACGATGACACGACCGCGTACCCCTCGTGCTCCTCCTCGTAGCCGCCGTGGTACTCCAGCTGTTCGGGGCGTTTGATCTGGGAGTGGGGCACGATGCGGCTGCGGCGTAGGCCGCGGAAGTCCTCCAGGCAGTTCCAGCCCTTGTCGGCGTATTTCTCCAGGAATGCGGTCATGCCGTCGAGGAGGCCGCGGATCACGTTCGGGCCGATTGCCTGGTCGAGCATCGCGGCGGTGCAAACCTGCGCGGTGCCGCATCCGAGGAGGAAGTAGTTGAGGGCGTGCTCGAAGGTGGCGATGCCGCCGATGCCGGAGAACTCCTTGTCCGGGAAGCGCGACGTCATCTGCGCCATCTTCGCCAGCGACTGCGGCAGGATCGCCGGACCGCCCAGGCCGCCGGGGGAGACGTAGCCTTCGACGTTCATCTCGAACTCGAGCGAGTCGGCATCGATGAGGGGGAGAGACGGGTACGTGTTCGACGACGAGATCGCATCCGCGCCGCCGCGGAACGAAGCCTCGGCCTCTTGCGCGATGTCGGTCGTCGACGGCGTCAGCTTCACCCATACCGGGATGCGCGCCACCTCTTTGACCGCCTGCGTCACGACGGAGCAGAGCACTTTGTCCTTGCCGACGTTCGAGCCCATGTCGACGCGGTCCATGTGCGGGCAGGAGAAGTTCAGCTCCACCGCGTCCGCACCTTCGTCCTGACAGGCCTTCGTCAGCGTCTGCCAGTTGTTCAACTCCTTGTCATTGCCGGAGCCGGCCATGATCGACGCCACGAGGATGTGCTCGGGATACGCCTTCTTGATGCGCGACAGACGGCCGATCCACCAGTCCAGCGGCTTGTCGGAGATCAGCTCCCAATTCCACGACGAGTGCAGCGCCGAGTTCGGGCGCTTCTTCATCGAGAGCTTGTACGAGTCGGCGTCGGCGCGCAGAAACTTCGTCTTCGCTCCTTTCACGTTCACGACCGGATGCAGACCGATCGTCTTCGTCACCACGCCGCCCCATCCGGCCTCGAAGGCGCGCAGGATGTTCGACTCGGATTCGGTCGGCGGCGCCGATGACAGCAGGAATGGGTTCTG
Organism: Acidobacteriota bacterium; assembly: GCA_019242175.1. GTDB lineage: Bacteria > Acidobacteriota > Thermoanaerobaculia > Gp7-AA8 > Gp7-AA8 > JAFAVZ01. Next base: position 156 of record JAFAVZ010000009.1, on the reverse strand, counting down.
TAAGCGGATTCCTGTGAAGGTCGTCGTCAGGTCGGTGCTCATGTTGTGGCGGACCCCCTTGATTCAGCGTCGCACCGTCGCCTCAATCACGCCGTAGGGCTCCTCGGTCGCGACGAAGATCTCGTGTGGATTATCGAGACCGAATGCGCCCAGATC
>JAFAVZ010000605.1 GCA_019242175.1 Acidobacteriota bacterium | reverse complement strand
GCGATGGTCCAGCCGTTCCTTCCGGAGATCGAGCGCGAGGGCGAGTGGTCGCTGCTCTTCTTCGGCGGCGAGTTCAGCCACGCGGTGCTGAAGCGGCCGAAGAGCGGCGACTTTCGCGTCCAGAGCGACTTCGGCGGCAGCGTCAGCATCGAGGCGCCGCCGGCGCGGCTGATCGAGCAAGCGGCGGAGCTCGTCAAGCCGGAGTGGCTGTTTGCGCGCGTCGACGGCATCGATCGCGGCGGCCGCTTTCTATTGATGGAGCTGGAGTTGACCGAGCCGGTGCTCTTTTTCCACGCGCATCCCGCCGCTCCGGCCCGTTTCGCGGACGCGTTCGCCAGAATACGGGGTAGGCAGGAGGTGTTGCACAGCCGTCCATGACCGAACTGCTTCTGGAAAAACCGCTCCGCCGCGTCGGAATGATCTCCCTCGGCTGCCCGAAGAATCTCGTCGACGCCGAGATCATGCTCGGCCAGCTCCGCGCGGAGTCGGACGTCGCGATCACGAACGACCTCGAAGAGGCCGACGTCGTGATCGTGAACACGTGCGGCTTCATCGATGCTGCGAAGCAGGAGTCGATCGACACGATTCTGGAGATCGCCGACCGCAAGGGCAAAGGCGTCGAGCGGCTGATCGTGACCGGCTGCATGGTCCAGAAGTACCGCGGCGAATTGCAGGAATCCATCCCCGAGATCGATGCCTTCGTCGGCCTCGATCACCTCGAGAAGATCACGAGCGCCGTGACCGGCCTTGCGGAGGATGATGCCGCGCCAGTGAAGCGGAAGATGTCCGTGCGGCTGTACGAGGATCTGCCGCGCGTGCTCACGCAGGGCACCGCGCATGCGTACCTCAAGGTGTCGGAGGGCTGCTCGAATCCGTGCACCTTCTGCGCGATTCCGCAGATGCGCGGGAAGTTCCGCTCGCGCGGCATCGCGTCGCTCGTGCGCGAGGCGCAGCAGCTGCAGCAACAGGGCGTTCTCGAGCTTTGCCTCGTCGCGCAGGACACCACGCGTTACGGCGAAGACCTCGGCCTCAAACACGGCCTGACGGAGCTCACGCAAGCGTTGCTCGCCGACACCGACTTTCGCTGGATCCGCTTCCTGTACGCCTATCCAGGCTCGCTCGACTGGACGCTCTTCGAGCTGATGGGCCGCGAGCCGCGCTTCGCTTCCTACTGCGACATCCCCCTCCAACACGCCACGGCGAACGTCCTCGGCCGCATGCGCCGCCCCGGCTCGACGAACGAGTACCGCGACATGGTCAAACGGATGCGCGACCTCGTGCCCGACCTATCGCTCCGCACGACGTTCATCACCGGCCATCCCGGCGAGACGGCGAAGGACTTCGGCGAGCTGTACGACTTCGTGAACTGGGCCCAGTTCGACCAGATGGGCGCGTTCGTCTATTCCCCCGAGGACCACACGATCGCTGCGCGGATGGACGACCTGCCGACGCGCAAGACCGCCGAACGCCGCCGCGCGAAACTGATGGAGCTGCAACAGTCGATCTCCCGCTCCCGCAACGAGGCGAAAGTCGGCCAGACTTTCGAGGCGCTGATCACCGGCGTGTGCGAGGAGACCGAGCACCTGCTCGAAGGCCGGATCATCGGCCAGGCTCCCGAGATCGACGGCCGCCTTCTCGTGAATGACGGCCTCGAACTGCTCCCCCGCGACCTGCCCGCGTTTGCGAAGGTGGAGATCTCGGACGCGCATCCGTACGATTTGGTCGGGGCGGTGGTGGGGTAGGATTGGGGACATGACGAGCACCGCGCGAAAGGTATTCGAGCAGGCGCTGGCTCTTCCGGTCGATGACCGAGCCGATCTCGCGGCTCAGCTCCTGGCAACTCTGGAAGAAACGGAGCCGGATGCCCAGGCTGCGTGGGCATCCGAGATCACGCGCCGCGTCGGTGTGCCATGTGTGCCACGTCTTGCTGTACGTCGAGACGAGCTTCTCCATCAGCTCGTGCTCGGCGACGGCCGGAATGCCCGGCGCGATCAACGAGCCCGACTTCACTTCATAGCTGTGGCTGTGCCAGAGCTTCTTTTCGTCTTCGGGCAGGCCTTGAACAGCCGCTCGCTGATGATGTACTCGACGCCCATGATGCGCGCGCTCTCGCCGTGCCGTCGAAGGACACACTGCTTCAGCTCCTCGTTGACGTTCTGGCAGTAGTGGTGCGCTTCCATCTGGCCCTGCATGTTGCCGCTGTAGAAGTGGAAGCCGTCGAGGTAGGCGTTGAGGTTGCCGAGGGGCGTTTTGTCCTGCATGACCGCCGCACTCGTCTCCAGCACTTTCGTCCCGGTGTCCTTCGCCGCACCCGGCGGCTGAACGTTGGACGGCGTGTTCTCGCCACCGCATGCGGCGAGCAGAACAAGGGTGAGGAGGAGGTGGCGCTTCATGCTCGCCCGTGGGTTACGGAGCGAGCCAGCGTCGCGATCCGCCCGCGGTGTCATCCTGAGGCGCGGAGACGCCGAAGGATCTCCTGCCAGGGACGCCGGGCGCACGTGCCGGGAGATCCTTCGTCCTCTTCGGGACTCAGGATGACAGAGCGTGGTGCGTTCACCCTTCCATCGCCTTGCACCGCCGCGCGAGCAAGCCGGTCGCGGCGTCCAAATCCACATCCGCCACCAATACGCCTTCCTCCCCGTACGGCTGGAACGCGAGCAGCGTTCCGTCGGGAGTAGCGATGGCGGACGTTGTTGGCGTGCCGGCACTCGCGTAGTTCACCGTCGCGAAATAGCACGTGTTCTCGGCGGCGCGGCAGAGCACGGCGTTCTCGTGGAACGTGTTGCGGGGATCGCCATAGGTGGTTGGGTGGAAGGAGCCGGGCGACGCCTCGTGGAACTGTTGGTGGAAAACGACCTGGGCGCCGTGGCGCGCGGCCCAGCGTACGGTCTCGGGGTAGCGCCAGCCTTCGTGGCAGATCGTGATGCCGAACGTCAGCGGGCCGGCCTGGAAGACGCGGCGGGCGCTTCCGGGCGTGTACAGGTCGTCCTCGGATGGGTCGAGTTGCACCTTGTCCTGGAAGCCGGCGAGCGAGCCGTCGGCGTCGATCACGAGCGCGCTGACGAGCAGGCGATCGGCAACCACGCGCTCGGTGCCGAGGATCACGGTGATGCGATGCTGTGCCGCGGCACGAGCGACCTCCGACCAGGCGCGTTCGAGGAACGCGGGGTCGGGTGGCGGAACGGCCTTGCCGGCGCCGCGGTAGCCGGGGACGTAGCACTCGGGGAAGCAGACCATCGATGCGCCGGCGCTGGCGGCGTCCGCAATCGCATCGACGGCGAGTCGTACGGACTCCTCCCCGCTCGATGGATAGCGAACGTTCGCCAGCGCGATGCGCATCGGGGTGGCTATTTCCCGAGCTCCCACAGGTACTGCACGAACGACATC
>JAFAVZ010000573.1 GCA_019242175.1 Acidobacteriota bacterium | reverse complement strand
CGAGGCGGCGGCCAGCGCGTGATCGCCGCGGAGAACGGCAACCTCTCGATCGTCAAATCGACACGCCAAGTGTGGTTGAACCTGAACCAGGCCGAGACGCACATCTGGGATCCGAAGAAGGCTGATCGTTACGACCTCAATCGCAATGCGACCCAGCGCATCCTGCTGCCGGACAAGAACATCGTCGACAACACCTCGATCGCTCGTTCGCTCCGGGAGCTCGACCTTCGCCAACTGCTGTCGCAGGCTCGCGACCTCAAGCACGGTGACCCCGATACGTATCGGTTGGCCTGGGTCGAGATCCACAAGAAGTTCTCGATTCCATTCGCCTGCATCGTGTTCGGCGTCCTAGGGCTGCCCCTGGGAATCACAAATCGCCGCGGTGGCAAAAGCTCAGGTTTTTCTTTAAGTATCGGAATCCTGGTTTTCTATTACGTGCTCATCATCAACGGCGAGCACATGGCTGGCGCAGGCAAGATTCCGCCCTGGCTGGGCATGTGGGGGGCGAACATCGTTCTTCTCGCGCTTGGGATTTTCCTCCTCACCCGGGCGAACCGCGACTCCGGCCAGAAGATGGAAGGTGGCCTGATGTCGCAGCTTCTGGGCTTCCTCCGCGCTCGGAAAGCGAAACGCAGGCAGCAGCGGCTGGAGTCGGAAGCCGCAACTTTGACCGGTGTGGCGGCCGCCGCGGCGCCGATGGAGGACGAGCCGACGATTCTCAACCGGCTGGACATCACCTTCCCGAATATCCTCGACCGCTACATCCTCCGCGAATTCATAAAGGTCCTTGGCCTTGTGCTGGTCTCGACCGTCGCGCTGTTCATGATCATCAGTTACACCGATCTCGCGAACGACATCCGGCGGAATCACATCCCCGGCACGATGATCCTGAGCTTCTACCGTTTCCAGTTCTTCTACGTCCTCAACTACACGTTGCCGATCTCGGTGCTCGTGGCGACGCTCGTGACATTCGGCATGCTCGCGAAGAACAACGAGGTCACGGCCATCAAATCAGGCGGCGTGTCTCTCTACCGTGTCGCGCTGCCGATCATTGCCGTCGCCGCCGTCCTCAGCGTCTTCGCCTACTTCCTGCTCGACTTCATCCTCCCGTTCTCGAACGAACGCGCCTCGAAGCTCGAGAACGTGATTCGGGGCAAGACGACGACGGCCAGCCTCTCCAGCCAGCAGAAGACCTGGTTCCTCGGCAAGGGGCGGTACCTCATCAACTTCCTTGCGTATGACCGGCGGGAGAAGGTGCTGTCGCAGGTGCAGGTCTTCGAGCTGCATCCGACCGAGTTCCGGATCACGCGGCGCATCTACGCGGAGCACGCGCGGTGGAACGGCAAGGCGTGGGTCTTCGACAATGGCTGGATTCGCTCCTTCACCGACGAGGGGCGGTCGACGTTCTCGCCGATGACCGCACCGCTCGAGCTTGCGTATGGCGAACGGCCCGAAGACTTTGCGACCGAGGTGAAGTCGCCGGATCAGATGACGTTCGCGCAGTTGCGAAGGTACGTCAGCTCGATTCGCAACTCCGGCTATTCGGCCGAGGAGTTGACGGTGAAGTTGTATGCGAAGACTTCGTGGCCGGCGCTGAGCCTGGTCATGGCGCTGATCGCGTTGCCGTTCGCGTTCCGCATCGGGAAACGCGGGGCGCTGTACGGGTTCGGCATCGCGCTCGTGCTCGGGATTCTGTACTGGGTCGTGTTCGTGCTGTTCACGAAGTTCGGGGAGGTCGGGAACCTGCCGGCGCTCCTCGCGGCGTGGAGCGCGAATATCCTGTTCTCGATCGCGGCCGTGTACATGTTCGTGCACACGGAGACGTGAGGCGGTTGCTGGTTGCTGGTTACTAGTTGCTCGCGCCGCTGCCCGCTTCGGACACGACAGCGCAAGTAACCAGCAACCAACAACCAGCAACTAGCACGCTAGATCGCGTTCACGATCTCCTCGCTGAGGCCCTTCCACTTGCGGAGGTACGCGCGGCGATCGTCGTTGTACTTCGCCACGAGCGCGTTGTACTCGTCGAGTCTCCCCTGCCGTTCGTACATCTTCTTCGGCTGGAGGTAGTCCGCATCGTCGATGCCGGGCACTTCGGTCGCCACGAGGTAGCCGAAATCCGGATCCTTCTCCCACTGGATCGTCCCCTCGGCGATCGCTTTCACGACCGCGGACGAGTGCTGGATCTTCACCTTCTTCGAGCCTTCCTGCTTCCCATCGCCGCCGATGGAGCCGGTGTTCATCAGGTAGACGTCCATCGGGCTGTCCTTCATCAGCTCCAGCATCCGGTTGCCCTGATACGCGTGGACCAGCGGGAAGAACGGGTTCGTGCCGGGCACGCGCAGCGACTTGCCGGCTTCGGCGGCGCCGCCGGCGGAGGTGCCTTTCGTCTCGCCGAGCATGAAGTACGCGGCGGCGAGCGGGCCTTCGAGCTTGGCCACCGCCGGGATGATGTTCTCGTTGCGGTTGAGGATGAGGAGGAAGTCGGCCTTCTTCAGGCGCTGCGCGTCGTAGGCGCCGGCGATGTCTTCCATCCGGATGACGGCCCGGCCGTTCGGCGTGTACGACGTGTCGAAGTAGTCGATCTTGCCCTCGCCGTTCTGCGAGACGTTCTCCAGATAGGCTTCCGGCGCGGCGCACGCGTGGAAGATCGTCGGCTCGTCGTTCGGGTTGAGGCCGAACGTCTTTGCGAAGCAACCATTCTCCGTCGCGTAGATCTTGCCGCCCGGCATCAGCGCGCAGAAGTCGTCCTGCACCGGCGAGGAATCGTTCTGCTTCGTGAACGTCGTGGTGGTCTTGCCCGTGCCGGACAGACCGACGATCAGGCCGACGCGATCCGTGCCGTCGACCGGGATGACCTTGCAGCCGGCGTGGAGGGCGAGACCGCCGCGCTCGTAGACGAGCTTGTTCCACATTCGCAGCCCGCCCTTCTTCGACTCGCCGAAGTAGTCGGAGTGGAAGACGCGGGTGATGTAGTTCTCGAGGTCCACCGCAATCAGCCGTTCATCCGGATACCCCTCGGCCTTCAGGTTCGGTGTATAGATGACCGTCAGGACCGGCTCGAACGTCTCCAGCTCTTCGGCCGTGGCCGGGTAATAGAGGTGCTGCTGCATGCCGGCGATGTTCGCGTTGGCCTTCTCGATGATGAGGCGAGCCGGGACGCGGAACTCCGGGTCATTCCCGATGAAGCCGTCGACGACGACCATGTCCCGGGTCTTGATGTAGTCGTTCTGCAGCTTCGCCATGCGGTCGTACTCGGCGCGGCTGATCGTCTGGTCGGAATGCTGCTCGGGATTGTCGGTGGCGATGAAGGTGGAGCCTTTGGAGCGGGAGACGACTTTGGTGGCGACGTTCAGGTTTCCGAATTCCGTGGCTCTCGCGTTCGGCATCTCCGAAGCGTAAGAGCGCAGTTCCGCCGCAGTCGGGTTCCAGGAGACCGATTTCGGCTGGACGGGGAGCTGCTTCGTGGGCGTCAGAAGGTCGGTCATGACGGTCCTTTCGGTGGTTCTGATTTCAGGCAGCGAGGTGGGCGCCGCCGGGTGGAAAGGTGGTCATTTTACATGAAGTTCTCAGCGGCGGATGGCGCGCACCCGACCCGGCATCTGCTCGGTCGAGACGCGGCGGAGGAAGATCCTTCCGTCGTTTTCATAGGCGAGCGCGACCGCCGATCCGTGGGCCGAGAGCGAGTAGCCGCGGGCCGAGCTCGGATGGCCGATCGGGCCGTCGAACAGCGGCGAAATCTGCGATCCGTTCGCACTGGAGCGGATGCCGAAGAGAGCGCTGCCGTCGTTGCTGATGTAGGCCATGTCGTAGGCCGAGCCGTCCCAAACGACCTTCGGCCCGAAGTCCGGACCGGTCGAGAAGTTGATGGTCTCCCCTGCCGTCGCCCCGTTCGCGGAGATGTGGCGGCCGGAGACGCCGCCGTGCGGCAGGTTCGCCCAGACGGCGAGAAAGTCGGTGCCGTTCCAGACCACGTCCGGCATGCCCGCGTTCGTCGCCAGCTCCATCTCCGTCTCCGGCTTCGGCTGGCCGTCGAGGCCGACCTTGATCGCGCGGACGGTGCGGTCGCCGCTCGGGCAGATCACGCCGCAGGGCGATTCCCATGGCAGGTCGCTCGACTCGTCCCAAACGACGAGGAAGCCGTCCGGGCTCGGCGCGACCGCGACTTTGTCGACGGCGCGCGTCTGGCCTCCGCCGAGCGTCAGCGGCGTGTCGCCTTGCAGGATGTTGCCGTCGCGATCGATGAGGATCGCCAGCAGCTTCGTCCACACCGGCCAGACCATGATGTAGCGATCGGCCGCGGCGGCGACGGCGATCCGTTGCGTGTGGCGGGAGTCGACCATTGCCAGGAGGCGGCGGTCGGTGCGGGGCTGGCCGTTGCTGCCGAGGACGAAGCCGTAGATCCAGTCGTCTTCGATCCAGACCGGGTAAGACTCGTCGCCGATGGTGGCGATCGTGGCGTCGCGATAAGGAGTCGGGTCGACGTTGAGCGCGGTGTTGATGGAGGTGCTCGTGGTGCTGCCGGCGTGCGTCGCGTTGTCGCGCCAGATCAGGGCCATGCCGTTGGCGGTGAGAGCGATGGAAGGCGCGTAATGCGTGCCGTTCGGGGAGGCAGCGGTGACGGGGGTGGCCGGACCGAGCGTCGCGGCGAGGAGCGATGGTGCGGACATCACGATCAGGATCAGGAGCTTGCGCATAAGCCGCCCGCACGCAGGATCCGGGCCACGCTATGATCGGGCCATGCAAGTGGCCGATCCCGTGCTCGAATCCATCCGCGCTCGCATCGCCCGCGTCTTTCCCGCCCAGATCCGCGCCGCGCTGGAGAAGCTGACCGACGAGCAGATCTGGTGGCGTCCGAACGAGACATCCAACTCCGTGGGGAACCTCGTCATCCATCTCTCCGGATCGCTCAACCACTATCTCAACCGCAACATCGGCGGCGTCCCGTACGAGCGCGATCGCCCGGCGGAGTTCGCCGAGCGACGGATGATTCCGCGCGCCGAGTTGCTCGCGATCTTCGACGACATGGTCGCGAAGGCGGCGACGACGCTCGACGGGATCACCGCCGAGCGCCTTCTCGATCCGGCTACGGAGCCGACGATGTATCGCTACCTCGTCGAGGAACTGCTGAACGTCATGGCCCACGTCGCGACGCATACCGGCCAGATCCTCTACGTCGCGAAGATGCTCGTCGAAGGCGGCGCCGGCGAGGACGTCTGGTCGAAGACGCACCGCCGCGAAGGCGGTTGGACCGGCAACCGTCCTTAACGCAGCGCGCGACGGCGCGACGGAACCGGCAACGCGTCCACGTACGACAAGTAGACGTTCGCACTATCGGCGGTTGCGACGGCGATGCGTCCGTTCCGGGCCGCGATCGCATGCGTCACTCCGAACGGTCCGGACGCGGTCTCGATCGTCGATCCGGTTGCCGTGAAGCGTTGAAGGATGCGCACCGGGATGTCGCGCGAGCCGGAGCGCACGATGCTGTCGAAGAGGACCGAGTACGCCGCTCCGTCCCACGCGATGCGCGGCTCCCCATCGGTCCCCTGCGTCAGAAGCATCTCGTCGCTGACCGCGCCATTGGCGAACATCGCCCGGGCGCCGATCCCGACCCCGAACGGCGGCCGTTGCCAGACCACGAGGAAGTCATGACCGTTCGACGCGACGTCCGAGGGGCCGCCGACGGAGGTCATTTGGACCGGGAGGAAGGTGTGCGGGAAACCGTTGTCGCCGACGAGGTGCGCGAAAACGCGGCGGTCGGCGGTCCAGCTGATGAGGAACTCGTCGCCGTTCGAGGCGACGTGGACGTAAGTCGGAGTGTCGATGGTCTGCGTCGTGACCGGTGTCGGCGGCAGGAAGAGACTGCCGTTCGCGTCGAGGATCAAGGCCCAGATGTCGCCGAAGAGACCGGACCAGGCGACGAGGTAGCGGTCGCCGTTCGACGCGATGGCGACCTGCGCCGTGGTGGTCGTGGCGATCGTCTTCGGATCGCCGATCGGGACGCCGCGGCCGTCGAGCCGGACGGCCGAGATCTTCGCGCCGTCTGCCCACACGGCGACGCTTTCCGGCCCGCGCGTCGCGATCGCATACGCGGCGGGGTTGCGGTCGAGTAAGGTCGTCGTGACGTTGCTGCCGCCGAGGGTGACTTTGAGGGAGTTGTCTTTCCAGAGGACGACGGAGCCTGCGTCCGTCTGCGCGATCTCGGGCGTGGAGCCGGTGCCCAGGAGAAGCGGATTGGAGAATACGAGGGCGAGCAGCAGGGTGAGGATCATTAGTTATTGTATACGGGCGTCGCGGTAAGATCGTCGTATGCGAATCGGAATCGTCGGCGCCGGCGGCGTCGGAGGCTACTTCGGCGGCAGGCTGGCCCAGGCCGGCATCGACACTGTGTTCATCGCCCGCGGCGCGACGCTCGAGGCTCTGCGTACCCGCGGCCTTGAAGTCGAGAGCATCAACGGCTCCTTTCACGTTCCCACGATCGAAGCAACGCACGATCCGGCCGAGGCCGGCAAAGTCGATGCGCTGCTGATCGCGGTCAAGGCGTGGCAGATCCGCGAGATTGCGCCACGGCTGAGGTCGATGCTGAAGCCGGACACGATCGTCGTCCCGCTGGAGAATGGGATGGAAGCGCCGGACGAGCTCGCCGAGGTCCTTGGACGCGATCATGCCGCGGGCGGGCTCTGTGCGATCGTCAGCTTCATCGTCGAGCCTGGCAAGATCCGGCACACCGCCGCGGAGCCGCTCATCTCCTTCGGCGAGCTCGACAATCGACGTACGCCGCGCGCCGAGGCGCTGCTCGCGGCCTTGCAGCAGGCCGGGATCAAGGCCGACATCCCGCCGGACATCCTCCGCTCAATGTGGTCGAAGTTCCTGTTCATCGTCCCCTACAGCGCCGCCGGCGCCGTGACGCGCAGCGCAGTCGGCGTCTGGCGCGCGATCCCCGAGGCGCGAACGCTCGTGGAACGCGGGCTCGACGAAATGCTCGCCATCGCCCGCGCCCGTGGCGTCGACCTCGGCGAAGAGGCAAAGGCGCGCACCCTCGCCTACGTCGATGCGCTTTCGCCCTAGGCCACGTCGTCGATGCAACGGGACATCATCGAGGGGAAGCCGTCGGAGCTGGACGCGCAGGTGGGCGCGGTGATCCGGATGGCGCGCGCCGCGAATATCGCGACGCCGACGTTCGACGCGTTGTACGGCGCGCTGCTGCCGCAAGAGCAACGGGCACGGGCAACGTAAAACGTGGGAACGGGCTTCAGCCCGTTCCGGGCCGGGCTGAAGCCCGGCCCCACGTTCTGACGGCCCGGGACCGGCCGAAGCCAGTCCCCACGTTCTTACGGCCCTACGTTTGTGACCGCGCAATGTTGGGACCGGCTGAAGCGGGCTCCCATGTTGCGACGGCGGCGGTGCGGTATCCTCCTCGCGCGATGTCCAAAGTCCTCACCGACCATGCTGCGCTCGTCGAGGCGCGCCGCGTTCTCGAAGTCGAAGCCGCCGCGATCCTCGGCCTGATCGAGCACCTCGACGACACCTTCGTCGCGGTCATCGAACTGATCAACGCCTGCCAGGGCCGCGTCGTCACGATGGGCCTCGGCAAGTCCGGCATCATCTGCAAGAAGATCGGCGCGACGCTGGCCTCGACCGGGACGCCCTCCTTCTTCCTCCATCCGGCCGAGGCGATTCATGGCGACCTCGGGATGATCGTGCGCGGCGATGTCGTGCTGGCGATCTCCAACTCTGGCGAGACCGAGGAGCTGCTGCGGATCGTGCCGAGCATCAAACGGATCGGCGCGGAGATCGTGGCCATCACCGGCAATCCCGCCTCGAGCCTGGCGCGCGGAGCCGACTATCACCTCAGCGCTGCGATCTCGAAGGAAGCCTGCCCGCTTGGCCTCGCCCCCACCGCTTCCACCACCGCCACCCTCGCCCTCGGCGACGCTTTGGCGATGGCGCTTCTGCTCCGCAAAGGCTTTCGCGAGGAGGACTTCGCGAAGCTGCATCCGGGCGGGAAGCTGGGCAAACGGTTCCTGCGCGTGCGCGACCTGATGCACGGCGGCGATGCGATCCCCATCGTCGCGCCGGCGACGGCGATGCACGACGTGATCTACGAGATGTCGAACAAAGGCTTCGGCATCACGGCGATCGCCGCCGACGACCACGTGTTGCAGGGAGTTTTTTCTGACGGCGACCTTCGCCGGATGCTGCAGAAAGACGAGCACGCGCTTCGCAAGACGGCCGCGGAGGCGATGAAACGCAGTCCGGCCACGATCGATCCCGGCGAGCTCGCCTCGGCCGCGTTGCAGTTGATGGAGGAGAAGAAGATCACCTCCCTCTTCGCAGTGGACGGATCGGGGCGACTCGAAGGTATCATTCACCTCCACGACCTCTGGGGTCTCGAACTTTTCTGATGTCCGAAACGCAAGTGGTGTTGCGCTATCGCGACGGGCGCACGGAGCGCGCGTCGCTCGATCCGATCGATATCGACCGCCAGATCGTCCCCGTCCGCCGGGACGACGGCGGGACGGACGAGGTGCCGTTCCGCGTCCTGAAGGCAGTGTTCTTCCCGCGCGGCGTGTCCGAAGACGAGCTCGAGCCCGCCACCGGCAGCTCGCTCGCGATCGAGTTCAGCGACGGCGAGGTCATCCGCGGAACGGCTGTCTACAACCCGGAGATCAACGGGTTTTTCCTCTTCCCGCTCGATCGGAGCAAAAACGACCGCATCTTTGTTGTCAATTCGGCGATCGTTTCGATCGAAGTCGAGAAGCTGTAGCGCGCCGCGCCCGGCGCGCGCTCACCACATCATGATCAGAAAAGTCCTCGCACTCGCTCTCTTCGCTCTCACCCTCCCCTCCTTCGGCGCCGAGATCGACCGCGCCGTCGCCGCCGTAGCCGGCCAGGAGGCGACGTTCACCCAGCGCTTCACGCCGAAGGGATTCAAGAACGCGCAGACCGAAAGCGGCACGGTCGTCTTCGGAGCGCTGCCGATGATGCGTTGGTCGTACGCGAAGCCGGAAGAGAAGCTCTTCGTCTTCGACGGCAACAAGTCGTGGTTCTACGTCCCCGGCGATCGCCAGGTGACGGTCGCGACGTTGACCGACGCGAGGAAACGCGACCTCCCCTTCCTCGTTCTCGGCAATCCCACCGCGCGCAACCGCAGCTTCGTCGTGAAAGAGCGTGGCAACGTGACGACGCTCCAGCCGCGTGACGCCGCCTCGATGATCCGCAACATCAATGTGACGGTGAACCCGTCGACGCATCTCATCCAGCGGCTCGAGTACAGCGACCGCGAAGGCAACACCACGGTGTTCGAGCTGACGGGATATCATCCGCGCCCGGCATCCGCCGAAACCTTCCGCTTCACGCCGCCCGCCGGCGTACAAGTGGTCAACGCCGATTGATGTGAGTGTGTCATTCTGAGCCGCGCAGACGGCGAAGAATCCCCCGGCACGTGCGCTCGCCGCCCGAATCAGGAGATCCTTCGGCGTCTTCGCGCCTCAGGATGACAGAGAGAGGCTAACCATGGCTCAGGACTTTTCCTTCGACATCGTCTCCAAGACCGACATGCAGGAAGTGTCGAACGCGATCCAGCAGGCTCAGAAAGAGCTGGCGCAGCGCTTCGACTTCAAAGGCTCCAAGAGCACCATCGAGCTCGCGGCCGAGGAGATCACGCTGACGAGCGACGACGAGTCGAAGCTGCGCAGCGTGAAGGACATCGTCGAGTCGAAGCTCGTGAAGCGCGGCGTCGCGTTGAAGGCGTTGGAGTACGCGAAGCTCGAAGACGCCGCGGGCGGCACGGTGCGCCAGAAGGCGAAGATCGTCCAGGGGATCGAGACGGAGAAGGCGAAGGCGATCGTGAAGGCGATCAAGGACGCGAAGCTGAAAGTCCAGGCCTCGATCCAGAGCGATCAGGTGCGCGTTACCGGACGCAACAAGGACGAGCTGCAGCAGGCCATCGCGCTCGTCAAACAGAAGGACTTCGGCATCCCTCTCCAGTTCACGAACTACCGCGGTTGAGCGCCAACCGATCTATCGATTATTCTTCATCTCGTGACGTCTCCCCACACAAGCAGCAGCGCTCTCGCAGACCACGTGGCCCGCGCCGAGCGCCTCCTCGAGCCGATCGCGCCGAAATTGGCCTTGGTCGAGGAGGAGCTGCGCCGCAATTTCCAGTCGAAGATCCAGACGATCTCCGACGTCGGCGAGCACATTCTCCTCGGCGGCGGTAAACGCCTCCGCCCCGCCCTCCTGCTCCTCGTCTCGAAGATGCTCCGCTACGAGGGCTACCGCGATGTGATCTACGGCGCCGTGATCGAGTTCATTCACACGGCGACACTCGTCCATGACGACATCATCGACGAGGCGGCGATCCGCCGCGGGCGGACGTCGATCAATTACCGCTGGGGCAATCACCTCACGGTCCTCGTCGGCGATTACCTCTACACGCATTCGATGAATCTCGCGCTGGCCGAGGGGAACCTCGACGTGCTGCGCCTGCTCTCGAACGTGACGATCCGCATGATCGAAGGCGAGATCCTCGGCCTGGAGCAGAACGGCCGCGCGGACCTCTCCGTGGACGACTACTTCGAGATCGTCGGCCGCAAGACCGCCGCTCTGTTCGGCGCTTGCTGCAGCATTCCGGCGCACCTCATGGACTCGCCGGACCAGCTCGCCGCCCCCCTCCAGACCTACGGCTACAACCTCGGCGTCTGCTTCCAACTCATCGACGACCTGCTCGACTTCACGTCGTCGACCGAGGTGCTCGGCAAGCCCGCGCTTTCTGATTTGAAGGAAGGGAAGCTGACGCTCCCCTTGATCCTGGCCATGCCCCGCGCCACGCCCCGCGAACGCGACCTCGTGACGCGCGTCGTCGAGGAGAAGTCGTTCAACGGCGTCGACCCTTCGGAGATCTCGGAGATCGTGCGCAAGTACGACGCGCTCGACGAGACCCGCGCCATCGCCCGCGACTACGCGGCGCGTGCGCGGACGGCGTTGGCGCCATTCGCGTCGTCGTCGGCAAAGGTGACGCTGGAGCTCGCGCTGGATTTCGTTCTGGAACGCGATCGCTGACAAATGTAGGGCCGGCTCTCCAGCCGGCCCAGCATCGATATCGGGCCGGCTGGAGAGCCGGCCCCACATTCAATCCCGGAGCGCCGAGGCGGGCTCCATCCCCAACAACGTTCTCGCGAGCGCGTCGGCCTTCTCCAAACCCAGCTCGGACATCACGGCGATTGCCTCATCCCGCGCCCGTTCCAGCAAATCGTGGTCGCGGACGATGTTCGCGAAGCGGAAGCGCAGGGCGCCGGACTGGCGGGTGCCGAGGAGGTCGCCGGGGCCGCGGAGGCGGAGGTCGACGTCGGCGAGGTCGAAGCCGGACTCGGTCTCCGCGAAGAGGTGGAGGCGCTCCTTGTCCGTGTCTGAGATCAGGATGCAGTACGACTTGCGTTCGCCGCGGCCGACGCGGCCCCGTAACTGGTGGAGTTGGGAGAGGCCGAAGCGGTCGGCATCGAGGATGAGCATGATCGAGGCGTTCGGGACGTCGATGCCGACTTCGATCACGGTGGTGGAGACGAGAAGGTCGATCTCGCCGCGTTTGAAGCGGTCCATCGTCTCCTCTTTTTCCGCCGACGACATCCGGCCGTGAAGCATCGCCACGCGCCGGCTCGGAAAGCGTTCCTGCATCACGGCGAAGCCGTGCGAAAGCGGCCGGAGGTTCAGCTTCTCCGACTCCTCGATGATCGGGTAGACGACGTACGCCTGCGCGCCGCGCGAGAGCTCGTCGTCCATGAAGCGAAGCACGCGGTCGAGCGCGATCGACTCCCGCAATTCGGTCCGGATGCGTTGCCGTCCGGGCGGGAGCTCGTCGATCACCGACAGCTCCAGATCGCCGTAGATTGCCAGCGCGAGCGAGCGTGGGATCGGCGTCGCGGTCATGACCAGGATGTCCGGCGTGTCGCCTTTCGCGAACAGCTTCTGGCGCTGCTCCACGCCGAACCGATGCTGCTCGTCTACAATCGCTAACCCTAGTGATTTGAAGGAGATGTGCTCTTCCAGAATGGCGTGCGTGCCGACGACGAGCTGGATGTAGCCGCTCCGCAGTCCCGCGGCGAGCGTGCGCCGTTCGCCGGCCGACGCCGAGCCGGTCGCCTTGGCGACGACGACGGTTTTGCCGAGGAGCTGGAGGGTGCGTTGGAAGTGCTGTTCGACGAGGATCTCGGTCGGCGCGAGAAGCGCGACCTGGTGGCCGTTGCGGATCATGATCATCGCCGCGATGAGGGCGACGATGGTCTTGCCGCTGCCAACGTCACCCTGCAGCAGGCGGTACATCGGGCGGCTGTCGCGGAGGTCGTCGGCGACTTCGCGCAGCACACGTTTCTGTGCACCCGTGAGGCTGAACGGCAGGACCTTGCGCACTTCTTCGCGCAGGTCCTCTTCGATTGAAATCGTCCGCGTCTTCTTCTTCACCTCCTCGGTCGCCCGGCGCACCCGGACCGCGAGCTGGAAGGTGAAGAATTCCTGGAGGATGATCCGGCGGTGGGCCGGCGCGCGGTAGCGAAGGAACGCATCGTCGAGCACCGCCGGCTCATGGATGTCCCGCAGCGCCTCGGATAGCCCGATGACGCCGAGCCGTTTGCGGATGGCCGCCGGCATCGGGTCTTCGAGCTGCGGCAGCGACTCGACGGCCGAGGCGATGATTTTGCGCAGGGCCTTGGGCGGGATGTTACCGACCTTCGGATAGATCGGGACGATCGCCCCCTCTTCGTCCTCGTCACCCTCGAACTTCTCCCAGTCGGGGCTCTCGATCTGGAGGTGCGCGTAGGAGGAGGACTTCGGGACGCCGAAGATCGCGAGGCGGTCGCCGCGCTTGATCTGGTCGGCGAGGTAGGCCTGATTGAACCAGACGAGCTTCACGCCGCCGCTGCCGTCTTCGACGACCGCCTCGAAGATGCGCATCCGCTTGCGCGGCGAGACGCGGGCGGCGGCGGAGATCACCCGGCCGCGGATCAGGACCGGCGTCTCGACGTACTTGCCGAGGTCGGCGATGCGGATCGGGTGGCGGCGGTCTTCGTAACGGAAGGGGAAGAGCCAGAGGAGATCGCGGAGCGTGCCGAGGCCGGCTTCGACGAGCGTTTCCGCGCGGGCTTTGCCGATGCCTTTGATCGACGACACGTCGGTGTCGGGGGTGAGCACGGGATGATTTTGCACCACAGGCGGGAGGCGTCTACAGGTCGTAGATCAGTCGAAGAGGGCCTTCATCGAGATCAGGCCGATCTTCACCTGGTCGCCATGATGGAACGGCACCGGCTCACCGGTCGGGATGCGCCGGTCGTTCACGTACGTGCCGTTCACGGTGCCGACTTCCTCCAGGACGCAGTAGTCGCCGTTCGCCTTCACGACTTTCGCGTGGCGGCGGGAGACGGAGCGGTTCTGGTCGACGGGCGTGAGGTCGATGTCGGGGAGGATGCCGGTGACCGGGTCGGCGCGGCCGATGGTCGTCTCGTCGCCGTTGCTGAGGAAGAACGCGGTGCCGGTGGCGACATCCACCAAACGATGGCGAACGGCCTTCTCGACCGGCGCGATCTGGGTGGCGTCGAGCGCGGCGTGGTCGGCGTCGACTTCTCGGCCGAGGAGGCGCTCCAGGAGGGCATTGGCTTCGCGGAGGCGCTGGGAGTACTTGCGGATGATTCGCACCGCGACTTCGGGGTTCTTGCGCAGCATCTCGTCGAAACGGGAGCCGTTGATGACCAGCACGCGGCAGTCGGTCTTGGCCGTGGCGTCCGCGCTGCGGGCGACGTTCTCCAGGACGGCCATCTCTCCGAAGAAGTCGCCCTTCTCGAGGTGGGAGAGGATGTGGGACTCTCCGGCGATGTGCTTGATGATCTCGACTTCGCCCTCGAGGATGATGAACATCTCGGTGCCGAGCTCGCCCTGGGAGAAGATGCGCTCTCCTGCGGCGTACGAGGCGGTCGAGTCTTTCACGGGATCTTTTCCCCCCGTCGTTTTGAATACCGCCTTCATCTTACTGAGCCGGCACGGCCGGCTGCGCCGATTGGCCGAGCCTTTGCCGTGCTCTCTCCCTCTCTCTGCGTTGCCGAATCATCATTAAGCCTCGACTGCGGGCTCGATGATCGTGAAGGCGTTGTCGGGGGTGCTCAGGCGGACGCGGGAGCCGATCGGCAAGAGGAGGTTGTCTCCGTGATGACCGAACGGGATGTCGCGTACGACCGGAACCGCGAGGGACCCAAAAAACTCGCTCAGAAAGGCCTGCAGGTCGTCGTCTTTTCCGCAGCCTTTCAGCTTCCCAATAACGACGCCACGAATGGCCTGCAATCTACCAGACAGCCTTAGGTGGGTCAACATTCGGTCGATCCGGTATACCGGCTCTTCGACGTCTTCGAAAAACCAGATTCCGTCTTCGATCCAGTAGTCATACGGAGTTCCGGCGAGCGCCGTCACGAGGGAGAGGCAACCGCCGAAGAGGCGCCCTTCCGCCTCGCCCGGAACGACGACCTGGGAGGCCTCGAAGCCCCACGTGAGCGGCGCCTCGCCGGCCAGGACGGACCAGAACCAGTTGTCGATGTCCGGCGAGAGGCGGTCGTGGAAGTCGAGGTTGACCATCGGTCCGTGGAAGCCGGCGACTCCGGCGCGGATGGCCATCGCGTTGTGCAGCGCGGTGAGGTCGCTGAAGCCGATGATCGGCCGGGGATCGGCCGCGATCGCGTCGTAGTCGATGCGGTCGAGGATGCGCATCACGCCGTAGCCGCCGCGGGCGAAGAGGAAGCCGTCGTACTCCGGCGAACGGAGGAATCGGTTGAGGACTTCGGCGCGCTCGTCGTCTGTCCCGGCGAGGTAGTTGCGGTGACGGTGATCGATGTTCTCCGCCAGCGTGACGCGCAGCCCATACTCCTGGAGATGGGCGACCGCCTCCTGGATGCGCGGAAGGTCGGAGGGCGAGCTGGTGGCGAGAACGGCGACGTGGGAGGTTTTCGTGAGCGGCTTCGAGCGGGTCAGCACCGGCGCATTGTAGCGGGAGCATCGTCCCGCACAACGTAGGGCCAGCTCTCCAGTCGGCCGCAGTCGAGAACGATGCGGCGGGCTCGCCCGCCGCGACCATGCTTCATGGGGCCGGCTGGAGAGCCGGCCCTACGTTTCTTGAAGGGTGCGGGGGGCGAGTTGCGTGGAGCGCACCTGTAAGCCGAATTCTGTCTCCGCTTGCGCGGTGAGGACCATTCATCTGCCACTCGCGTTGCCGCGGTGGTCGAGCAACCTACCCGAAAGCTCGAATGGGGACGGGCGGCCCCTCGCTTCCCTATTTGGTCTTGCTCCGCAGGGGGTTTGCCGTGCCGCAGCCGCTCGCGCGTTGCGCGGTGCGCTCTTACCGCACCGTTTCACCCTTACCTCCTCGGCGCCGTGTTGCCACGACGCCGTGATCGGCGGTTTGTTCTCTGTTGCACTTTCCGTCGCGTCGCCACGCCTGGCCGTTAGCCAGCCTGCTGCCCGTGGGAGTTCGGACTTTCCTCGACTCCGAAGAGCCGCGATCCTCCGGTGCGCTCCACGCAGCGGACCAGAACAGATTGTCGGCGCGAAACTTCCCGGGAAATTGGTGGGGCTAAATACTGATGATTTAGCGACTTAGATTTGATGTCGGCCGGCCGACATCGTATTTCTGCGCCGAAATCGGATCACCAAAAGCACCCCGACAAGCACCGCGAGCAGCGCCAGCCAAGGGAGGAAAACGGCCAGAATCGCGTTCACGAACGCGAACACATCCTCGACGAAGGAGAGGATCGGATTCGCCGTCCCGCCGGTCGTCGCCGTGCTCGCGACGCGCAACGTCGCCTTCGCGGCATGCGTCGTCAGCGCCGCTCCCCCACCCAGCACCGCCGCGAAAATCACGACGCCGCGCGGCACTCCCGGCGCGGCCGCGGCCCACGCGACGAGCGCGCCGGCCAGCGGCCGGACGAACGTGTGGATCACGTCCCACACGTGATCGACGGCCGGCACTTTGTCGGCCACGAACTCGATCGTGTAGAGGACGCCGAGCACGATCAGCACCGGCGTCTGGGCGAAGAAAGAAGCCAGCTCCCCGGAAAACATCCTCGGTTGCCACCGCGACAGAAGCCCGAAAACGAGAAGCGTCGCGTACGAGTTGATGCCCGCGCCGGCGC